>JBMYXX010000091.1:0-9786 GCA_049608805.1 Flavobacteriales bacterium
GATGTGGCCAGAGCTTGTAATTACGTTGGGGCTGGTACCGTAGAGTTTTTGGTAGATGAAAACCTCGAATTTTATTTCTTAGAAATGAATACAAGATTGCAGGTTGAGCACCCTGTAACGGAAATGATTTCTGGAGTGGATTTAGTAAAGGAGCAAATTCGCGTTGCAAGAGGCGAAAAATTTGCATTTACCCAGGAAGACCTTAAGATTAATGGTCATGCAATTGAATCTCGTGTTTATGCCGAAGACCCTCAGAACAATTTCTTGCCAGATATTGGAACGCTTGAACGTTATGTAAGACCAGAAGGACCTGGAATTAGGGTTGATGACGGTTTTGAGGAAGGAATGGAGATTCCGATTTACTACGACCCGATGATTGCTAAACTGTGTGTTCATGCAGAGAACAGAGATGAAGCACGTTCTAAAATGACACGTGCTATTGACGAATATCAGATTACGGGCGTTAAGACCACATTGTCGTTTTGCAAGTTTGTAATGAATCACAAGTCTTTCGCTTCTGGCAATTTCGATACTGGGTTTGTAAAAGACCATTACTCACCAGACATGTTGGACTTTAACGAAGCAAATGAAGCTGAGATTGCAGCGTTAATTGCTGCTTTTGCTGATGCCAAGAAAACTTCGGTTGCTGGTGCTACAGCAGGTGATAGCCAAAAATCTAATTGGAAATTGAACCGAACATAAAGGTTTGATAAGCAGTTTACAGAGATGGCAAGAAAATTGCCTTATCTTGAAATCATGCGCCCCACCGCAATCATAATATTTGTTGTCCTGTCGTTTTCGGCCTTTGGCCAGAAGCTTAACGTGCACGGAGATAAAACTCAAGCTGATTTAGGTTTGGCGGTTGCCAATACAGACGACACTTCGGCTTCTGCTTTGATTAACGGAAAGCTTTACGATGCAATTGTTATCGATGGTGATACAATTCCAGTGATTAGACTGCCAACCGCTAGCGCAACTACTAAGCGGGTTTTTAAATCGAAACGTGCTGAAAAACGCTACCGAAGACTTGAGTTTCATATCAAGAAAGTGTATCCGTATGCAAAGCTTGCTTCAGAAAAAATGAAGGAAGTGGAGAAGGAGGTTGCCGGAATGACTAAGCGCGAACGTAAAAAGCGCATGAAACTTCTGGAAAAGGAAATTAAGCAAGAATACACGGGTGATTTGAAGAAAATGACCTTCACACAAGGCCGAATTTTGATAAAACTATTGGATAGAGAAACTGGTGATGTTTCTTATGATATTGTGGCCGCCTTTCGTGGCAAATTCACAGCTTGGTTTTTTCAAGGGATTGCCAAAATGTTCGATTACAACCTTAAGTCTGAGTACGACCCAAAGGGAAAAGACAAGCTAATTGAAAGTATTGTTGTGCGCATTGAGCGGGGGGAGATTTAAGCTATCTTCTCAATTTGAACCTCAATTGCTTTCATTTCATCGCGGAGCTTAGCCGCTTCTATAAAATCTAATTCTTTCGCGGCATGTTCCATAGCAACACGCGTTTTACCAAGTTGCTTTTTCAGTTCGTCCTTGCTCAAATACTGAACTCCAGCTTCTGCGGCTAAATCTAAATCATGCTCTGTGTCGTATTTGGCTTTTCGTTTCATGCTTCCAGCAACAGAAGTTTGCTCCATAATTGCTTCGCGAGATTTTATCAAAGCGGTAGGAACCATATTGTTTTCTGTATTGAATTTGATTTGCTTTTCGCGTCTGCGCTCTGTTTCGTCAATGGTCTGTTGCATGCTTTTGGTGATCTTGTCGGCATACATAATTACTAGTCCATTTACGTTTCTGGCCGCTCTACCAGCAGTTTGAGTAAGTGAACGTGTTGAACGCAGAAATCCTTCTTTATCAGCATCAAGAATGGCAACTAAACTCACCTCTGGCAAATCCAATCCTTCTCGCAAAAGGTTAATTCCAATCAGTACATCGAAGTTGCCTAATCGCAAATCGCGCAGTATTTCAACGCGTTCAACCGTATCAACCTCAGAATGGATATATCGGCAGTTTACGTTTAAACGGCCCATGTATTTGGCTAATTCTTCGGCCATTCGTTTGGTGAGTGTAGTCACCAAAATGCGTTCGCCTTTTTGAATGGTTTTGTCAACCATATCTAGCAAATCATCAACCTGATTTACACTTGGTCTTACCTCGATAATTGGGTCCAATAATCCTGTTGGGCGGATAATTTGCTCGGCTACAACTCCCTGGCTTTTTTCTAATTCGTAGTCTGCTGGAGTTGCTGAAACGTAAATAGTCTGATTGACTAGGTTTTCAAACTCTTCAAATTTTAACGGTCGGTTGTCCATCGCGGATGGAAGTCTAAAGCCGTAATCAACCAAATTGATTTTTCGGCTTCTATCGCCTCCATACATGGCGCCAATTTGAGAAACTGTTACATGGCTCTCGTCAATCACCATCAGGAAATCGTCAGGAAAATAATCTAACAGACAGAAAGGGCGAGTGCCAGCCGCTCTGCCATCAAAGTACCTGGAGTAGTTCTCAATACCCGAACAATAACCCAGTTCGCGCATCATTTCAATATCATATTCAACGCGTTCTTTTACACGTTTGGCTTCAAGTGGTTTGCCTATTTCATGGAAATAATCAACCTGCTTGGTCATGTCTTCTTGAATCTGCCAAATCTTCTCAAGAAGTGTGTCTCTAGAAGTGACAAAATTGTTTGCTGGGTAGATTACGGCTCGCTCCAATTCAGTAATTGTGCTTCCCGTTTTTGGGTCGATTTTCTCAATTTCTTCAACCTCATCCCCAAAGAAAACCACACGATAAGCGTAATCAGCATAGGCTACATAAATGTCAACCGAGTCACCTTTTACACGGAATTGCCCACGTTCTAATGTTCCTGTAGATCTTGCGTAAAGACTAGAAACCAGTTGATGTAGAAACACATCCCGACTTACCAATTCCCCAACCTTAACTTCTACCGTGTTGTTTGCGAAATCTGTAGGGTTTCCAATTCCGTAAATACAGGAAACCGATGAAACCACAATCACATCTCGTCTTCCAGAAAGTAGAGTAGAAGCGGCACTTAATCGGTGCTTTTCAATCTCATCATTAATCTGTAAATCCTTCTCAATGTAGGTATCTGTTACAGGCAAGTAAGCCTCCGGCTGATAGTAATCGTAGTACGAAACGTAATATTCAATTGCGTTATTAGGAAAGAACTGCTGAAATTCTCCAAACAGCTGGGCGGCCAAAGTCTTATTGTGACATAGGACAAGCGTAGGCCGATTGGTCTCTGCAACTACGTTGGCAACCGTAAAGGTTTTACCAGAACCTGTTGCGCCTAAAAGAACTTGGTCCTTGTCACCAGCTTCAACTCCATCGGCCAATTGTTTAATTGCCGCAGGCTGATCGCCCATGGGCTTAAAGTCCGACTGGAGGTCAAATTTTTCGTTCACTTTATTGAATTGAAGTAATCTACAAGTGATGCGCGCTCTTCAGGCGTAAGCTTAGCATCCCAATGAATAAGCCAATAAAAAAGCATCGGCATTTCTTTCTTCTCAATAACTTTGGTTAAATCCTTTACAGCGTGCTTTTTATCCTCATCAGGCATGCTGTTCCATTCAGAGAAGTTCAAATGTTCTCTGCCGTTTTCAATGTGTCCTTCCAACCAATAATTAACAGGAGTAACATTGGCGTACCACGGATAAGTTGTTTCATTCGAATGGCAATCCATGCAGGCCTTATCGAGAATGTTTTTCACTTCCGAATCAGCAACTACAATCTTATCTGCTTCATCAGCAGAATAGGTAGGGCGTTCATGAGGTATGAACTGAATAAGTCCAAGTATCAGCACAATTGGAACAAGTATTTTTCTGGTTCTAGACATCTTTTTGCTTGAATGAGAATAACAAAAGTAGCCAATGATTCATCCAAGACTGAATAGTAGGGTAACCGTTTGGCTGGATAACTCTTTTTAAGAGTTTTGTGATGCATGAAAAAGTGGCTGTTGTTTTTGGTGATGTGGTTGTTTGGGTTTAGCGTCCACGCTCAGTTCGCGGAGCTTGTCAATAAGCCACACGCAGAACATTATTGGGTTCATCGGCAGTATTGGTTGCCCAAAATGCTTGACCCGAAAAGAGATTCTACCGCCATTTTTCTGGAGATAGAGCAGGTGAGGAGTGAGGCACTCAAAAACAACGATGCTGAACTCGAAATGACGGCTCAGATGATGGAGTTGTTCTACTACATCATTGTTCCAAACCCACCTCATCCAATGGTGCAAAGTCAGTTTGAGAAATCGTATAAACTGGCCGAGGAACTGAATTTGACGCATGCCATGGCTTCCATTGAGCGAGAATGGGGAATGCATTACCTGTTGCGCGTTCGTAATTATGAGTTGTGTTTTGAGCACTATTACAACATGTATGAGTTGCTACAGTATGTCGACCCTACTCAGTTTCCTGAATTACCTAGCTGTTACCACGATTTGGGCAAGGCGCATTACTTTTTCCGAGATTACAACAAGGCTATCAAGGTTTTTCTGGAGGCCGTGGAAGCGGCAAAGCTTTCCTCTAACTACGAGTTTACACCATCGGATATGAATTCTGTGGGGCTTTGCTATCAGAAGCTAAACAAGCTGGATAGTGCCGAGTATTACTTTCAAAAAGCGTTGGCCCTTACCAAAGACACTTCGCTTCCAAAATCGCCAGTTCATTTCAATTCTCGTGCTTGGATTGGCATTATTTCAGGCAATATCGGTTACAATCATTTCTTAAAAGGAGATTACGAAAAGGCCATTCCTCTGTTGGAAAAGGATATTGCTTCTGCTATGCAGGACAACGACCTGGGGTTGGTGGCTGGAAGCCTTGTTCCTTTAGGAGCAATTGAAGTGGCGGAGGGGAATCTGGAACTAGCGGAAGACCATTTGCTAAAAGCAAGACGGTTTATTGCAAAGGTTGAGCAGCCTTTTCGTCTCGAAAAACTTTACCCAGAACTGTCTAAGCTCTACACCGCTAAGGGCGAAAAAAAGCTGGCGTTGGCTTATTTAGATTCGGCCGTGGCCGTAAAAGACAGTCTGGCGCTGGAGTTCAGCAAGCTGCAGGTTTCTCGAATTCAGCAAAAGCTAGAACGCGAACAGTATTTGGCAGAATTAGAAGAGCTGGAAAGCGAACGAGAACTCAAGCTTTATCAGCGTAATGGGCTGATAGTGGTTGTCGTGTTGCTCATCATAATTGTAATGCTAGTGTTTAGAGCGTTGCAAAGTCGTTATAGAGTAAAACAGTTGGAGTTGCAAAAGGCTGAGGATGAGTTGAAATTGGCATCTGAACAGTTAAGCGTGTTCACGAAGCACTTGGCCGAAAAAAATCAACAAATAGAAGAGTTAAGCGAAAATTCGGGTGATGCTGTGGATGCACTTTCGGAACTTCAAAAAATCACAATTCTTACCACCGAAGATTGGGCTTATTTCAAGCAATTATTTGAGAAGGTTCATGTTGGTTATCTGTCAAGACTTACCCAAAAGCTGCCAGATTTAAGTCCTGCCGAAACACGGTTTATCGCGTTAAGCAAGCTCGAACTTTCTAGCAAAGAAATGGCCGCAGTTTTGGGTGTTGGACAAGCGGCAATTCGTCAATATCGATTGCGATTACGCAAAAGATTAGACGTCTCTAATCAAAAAGACTTGCAGGAGTTTATTCGTCAGATTTGAGGTTTCTGAGCACAAAAAGCAAAGTCTAACGCTTTTGTAACGCTCTAAATTCGTTGGTAAAGCCTTCCAACTATCACATTCGTGGTATGACAACGGATTGGCTTTTCAAACCCATCATTATTTCAAGGGCAACAATTGTTCTTATTGGCTTTATCGCTTTGCTGCTACTGGCAGGCATAGCTACATGGCTCTGGTACGATTTCCATTTCGCTGTTCTTCAATCAGAAATCCACACACTAGAATCACATCAACCTTAAATCTTAACCATGAAGAAATCATTATCCATTGTAACTCTTGTGTTCTGTGCCTTTCTTGCCATTGGGCAGAATGCGCCTCAAATGTTCAATTATCAAGGTGTAGCCCGCGATAATGGCGGAAACGTACTGGCCAATCAAGCTATTGGTTTGCAGATAAGCGTTTTGAGTGGCTCAAACTTGGGGCCAGTGGTATTTGAAGAAACGCATAGTGTTACCACTAACAACTTTGGGTTGTTCAATATTCTTATCGGTTCAGGAACTGCCGTTACTGGAGCCATGACGGATATCGATTGGGGTGCGGATGCGCATTGGGTTAACGTGGCTTTAGATGCTAGTGGTGGTACTTCCTATACCGAAATGGGAACCTCACAATTGTTGTCTGTTCCGTATGCCCTTTACGCCAATTCAAGTTCAGGAAGTTTGGATGATGCTTACGGAAATGGCCGAACAATTGATGCTACAAATGGCGCTCTCAAAGTAGAAGGTGAAGATGGTCTATTAGTAACGGGGACTCACGGAAGTGGTGCTAATATTGAAATTTCTGGTGCGGGAACCCGTATGTTCTTCAACCCTAAAAAGGCCGCGTTCAGAGCGGGAAACGTTACAGGTTCTAATTGGAATAATGCAAACGTGGGCGATTATTCTGTAAGTATGGGGATAAACTCACTTGCTTCTGGAGAAAAATCAATTGCCCTTGGCGATTTTGCCATAGCATCAGGAAATAAGTCTATAGCGCTGGGTGATCTTGCCCAAGCTACTGCCAGTAACGCTATTGCCTTAGGAGATAGCTCTAAGGCAACTGGAAATAGATCGGGAGCTTTCGGTTACCAAGTGACTGCATCTGGAACCAGATCAATGGCTTTTGGTGAGCTGACCAATGCAACAGGAGAAAACGCTACTGCCTTCGGTTATAAGACAATGGCAATTGGCGCGTATTCAACGGCCATGGGTCTCGAAACCAGAGCTTATTCTGCATCTGAAACTGTTTTAGGAATGTTTAGTGAAACCTATTCTGCTAGTGCTATAACAGGTTGGAATGCATCAGATAGATTACTAGTAGTTGGTAATGGATCAGATTTTGCAAATCGTTCAAATGCATTAACCATCTTAAAAAATGGCAATACAGGTATTGGAGAAAGTAACCCAACGCAGTTGCTGCACCTATCTGGAGAAAGTGGGGTAGATGGCATCAAATTTCCAGATGGAACAGAACAAACAACGGCTTACACAGGCGCTGGCGGTGTTACTCTAGATGCTGCTTATGATGAAGGTGGAGCCGGTGCAGGTCGAGAAATTGTAGCCACCGATGGGGCATTGAAAGTATCAGGTGCCGATGGTTTCCTGGTAACAGGAACTCACGGTAGTGGTGCAGGTATTGAGGTTCCTGGCAGCGAATCTAGAATGTTCTTCAACCCTAAGAAGTCCGCATTTAGGGCTGGTCGAGCTACAGTTAGTGAATGGGACGAATCAAATGTTGGAGAATACTCTGTAGGATTGGGAAGATCCACGGTTGCTTCTGGTGATTATTCTGTTGCTCTTGGTCGTTTCAATTGGGCAATTGGAAAGAGTTCTTTTTCAGCTGGGGATGCAACTTTTGCAGCAGGAGATTATTCAGTTGCATTAGGAAATCAAGCGCAGGCTACAGGAGCGTCATCAGTTGCCATTGGTTCCAACATAGCATCAGGCGATAATTCTGTTGCCATGGGGTATGCAAACTTCTCTGTGGGTAAATACTCTGTAGCAATGGGTGAATGGAACACGGCTTATTCCAAAAATGAGATTGTTTTCGGTGCATTCACCGAAGAATATGTGCCGATTAACGCGGGAGGTTGGGACACCGCTGACAGACTTTTTGTGGTTGGAAACGGCAATAATGAGAGCAACCGTTCAAACGCTTTAACCATTTTGAAAAACGGCAACACAGGCATAGGAACATCAACGCCAACAGCCAAACTACATGTAGCAAATGGTAATGTGGTTTTCGATAGAAACACAGATGGTACTGCGGGATTCCGAAGCCTAACCTTGTCTGGGAAGCGTAGCGGAAATGCAAATTACTTCGCGGCTCTTGAGTTCAGAAATCAGGATGACCTTACGGAGTACCTTGGCTCGGCTATCCGTTCATTCAACGGGGCAGGTTTTGACAATGGTGATCTAAGATTTTACGTTCGAGATGGCTTTTTAACTGAAGGGCTTAGAATAACCCATGAGGCAGAAGTGTACGTGCCCAAAGCAGATGCTGGAATTATCATGAAATCTCCAGATGGTAACTGTTGGAAAATGACAGTCTCAAATGCTGGAGCTCCCGTTTTTACATCGGTTGTTTGTCCGTAATAATTTAGGTTGAGTTGTAGAAACCCTGTTCCGATTTATCGGGATAGGGCTTTTTCCTGGGGGCGCCTTCCGCTAAGAATTACACAGATGGAGAGAAAACGCTACTTTAATGCAAATTCAATCCTACATCGAAATGAAAAAAGCACTTGGAATTCTTGCGTTAGTCATTGCAACGTCTGTTGCCTTTGCACAATCTCCACAACTTATGAACTACCAAGGTGTTGCCAGAGACAATGCTGGAAATGTATTGGCTAATCAAAACATTGGTTTAAGGCTGAGTGTGCTGAGTGGCTCCATTTCTGGAACATTGGAATATGAAGAAACCCAAGCAACATCAACAAACGATTTCGGTCTTTTCAATATTGAAGTTGGAGGCGGAACGGTTACATCAGGAACTTTTGCTGCAATTGATTGGGGCAGTGCTTCTCACTTTTTGAAAGTTGAGGTTGATGCTACAGGCGGAACTACTTATCAGGAATTGGGTACATCTCAGCTACTATCTGTTCCATATGCCTTTTATGCCAAAGTAAGCGGCAGCGGAGCACCAGGTGCAACTGGACCCACTGGGTCAACTGGTCCGCAAGGTCCAACCGGAAATGACGGAGAAGTTGGAAGCGTTGGCCCAACAGGACCGCAGGGCTCTATTGGCGCTACTGGACCAACCGGGCCATCCTTAAATATTCAACGTGGAAAAGCTTTGGTTGGCCCAAGTGGTGGAACTAACGAATTGCTTTTGTACTCGGTAACCTTCCCTCAGCCGTTTGAGAGCATTCCTCATGTTGTCTGCACTGCATCTGCTGAAGTTGGCAGTATTTACGATGATTCTTTTAACGTTACGACTCAAACGGTTACCACCACAGGTTTTAATATGATTATCAACCGAGTTGATAATACTTGGTGGGGACAGAATTTAGAGGTACACTGGATTGCTATTGAATAGCTTCTACATGTAATGATGCAAATAGCCCATAGTTTCCATTAACATGGCTACGCCTAGATGAACAATCAATCCACCGTAAATACTTTTACTGTGAATGGCTAATACACCCAGCGCATAACCTCCAAAAAAAGCACCTACCGCTTCTCCAGCGGGTTTTCCAAAGTGAAAAACACAATAGAATGATGCCATTGGTAAGATGGCTCTTGTGCCCATAACTCTAAGCATGGTTATGGCCAAAGCTCCTCTAAAGACCGATTCTACAGCTACAAATCCTGTTGCATAGCTAGGTTCAAAAAGGATTGTTTGTTGCCAAAGTGCTAAGTCAAAAACCTCTTTGTAGTTCCAAGGTTTGTACTGCGGATAAGCTCTTTGAAAGTCTGGAAAGAACGAAGCTCCAATAATTAAGGGCGCTACTAGGCCCAGCACCAAAAAGTATGGTTTAAGGGTTTTCCAGCTTCCTCTAAATCCAAAATCTAAATCCGTCCATTTGTGAAACAGAAGTTTGATTACCGCCAATCCACCTAACGCGGTTACCATCTGATGGATGAAGAAATGACATTTAGACA
>JBMYXX010000092.1:0-9743 GCA_049608805.1 Flavobacteriales bacterium
GCGCGTTCCGTTAGTAGTAGTAAGCGCTATTTCTCTTCCATTTATCAAATCTGATTGATATGAAAACGGACTATTTCCAATCTCAAAGCCTTCCACTACTTCTCCATTACGTTCTCCTCCTGCAAGGAAACCTTTGTCTTTGTAGGCCATTGCTTCTTCAATTGTAGAAACAGGGATAAACGATTTGGCTCCATGCTGAAATGCCGTTACCATGGCTGATGTAGCTCTAAAAACATCAACCACAACAACAATACTTTTCTTGGTATCGAAAAGATCAAACAACTGCGGAGAAAAACAGACTTCTACTTTATTCAAATCGGATATGAATTATGAATGAATACGAAAGTGCCAACTATTGTAGGCGTTACTTATTTGGGTTCGTTGAGCCAGACTTCTGTACCATTTGGCACTTCTAGTTTGTCTGCATCAGAAACAATCAAATCTCCATTAGACCAATTAATTCCCACAACAGAAGTTTCTAATTCTGATTTATTGGGAAGAATGAGTTTGATTCCAGTCTGAAAATCAACCCCTTTTAGGTTGGTTTTTCCCTTGCCCGAAAGCAAAAGTCCCTTCCCTTCTACCCTGAACGTTTCTTGCACTTTAAATAGCAACAATCTTAGGCTTTGTAGAATGGCGGGCGCGTAACCTGTGCCTTGATTTTCTTATCCCTTATGGAGATGTATATCTCAGTTTCCTTTCGGTGATGTCCCGTTTTAACATACCCCAAACCAATGGCCTTTTTTACGCTTGGCCCCATGGTTCCTGAAGTAACTACTCCAATCTCGTTTCCATCGGCATCAACAATAGGATAACCCTGGCGCGGAATTCCTCTATCAATCAGCTGAAACCCGACCAAACGTTTGCGTGGCCCATCCTCTTTTTGCTTCAAAAGTGCTGCTGAGTTGGTAAAATCGTTGGTGAACTTGGTTACCCAACCTAAGCCAGCTTCAATTGGCGAAGTTGTATCGTCAATGTCATTTCCGTAAAGACAGAATCCCATTTCCAATCTCAGCGTGTCTCTTGCGGCTAAACCAATTGGCTTAATGTCGAAATCTGCACCAGCTTCAAAAACAGCATTCCAGATTTTATCAGCGTATTCGTTCTCAAAATAAATCTCAAAGCCACCAGCCCCTGTATATCCTGTTGCGCTAACAAGCACGTTTTCCACTCCAGCAAAAGTTCCTTTCTCAAATGTGTAATAAGTCATTTCAGAAAGGTTGATACCCGTAAGCGACTGCAACGCTTCTGATGCTTTTGGACCTTGCACAGCCAAAAGCGTGGTCTTATCGGAGATGTTAACCATCTCTACACCTTCCGTGTTGTACTTGCTAATATGCGCCCAATCCTTATCAATATTGGAGGCATTTACCACCAACATGTAAGTCTTTTCATCAATCCGATAAACCAACAAATCATCAACAATACCGCCTGTTTCGTTTGGCAAACATGAGTATTGAATCTTGCCATCTACAAGCACCGAAACATCATTTGATGTTACTCTCTGAACCAAATCAAATGCACCTTCTCCCCTCACAATAAACTCGCCCATGTGCGACACATCAAACACACCAACTGCACCACGAACTTGTTCGTGTTCCTTGATTAATCCCTCATACTGGAGCGGCATATTGTACCCTGCAAATGGCACCATTTTGGCTCCTAATTCTCTATGCTTATCGCTTAGCGCGATGCTTTTTAATTCTGCAGTATCTGACATTATTATAGCTTAATCGTTGGCGAACAAATGTAGAAAATTGGCGGTGTTGGATTTAACCGAATAACGTGATTCAATTTTTGCTCTTGCAGCCTTAGAATAGTTCTGCAACTGAGATTTATCTGCGAGAATCTGAAGAAAGGTTTCTCTCCATTCTTGTTCAGAATTGCAAATCCATCCGTTCTTACCGTGGTCAACAATTTGGGTATTTACACCAACTGGCGAAACAATTGCCGGAATGCCAAGCGCCATGTATTGCAATGCTTTAAACCCGCATTTTCCGTTGGCCCATTTGTCGTTTTCAAGCGGCATAATTCCTACATCCATTTTTAGCAAATCATCAATTTCAGAAGCTTTACTCCACGGAACAAACCTTAAACTTTGCAGCTCGAAACTTGGCTTTTGATCTGCGACTACCAACAATTCAAAATCATGTTCTTTCTCTAACTCAGCAAGCAAAGAAACAAGCTCCTCTAAGTACTTTATGGTAGAATGCGTGCCTGTCCAGCCAATTACCAGTTTACCACTGGTGTATTCTTTAACCTTGTTATGATGATTTACGGTATCGATGGTTGTTGGATTTACCATTACCGACTTATTAAACTCCGTGGCATGATTTGCCAAAAACTCATTTCCGCAACTTACCTTGTGAGCCCAGCCACACGTGTTATTTGCGTTGGCGTACCGCTTAAAAACAGAGATAACCGAATTTGTGCTAGATGTGTTGGTTAACCAAATCGCATCATCAAAATCAAAAATCAATTTCTTCCTCAACAGCTTTGCAATAATCCACTCAAAAATTGGCGGGCCAATGGCTGCCGCTTCGCGATGAACGAACACGTAATCATATTTGCTCAGCGTAAATAATTGCAGAATACGTTTCAGCAAGCCTAGTTTAACCTTCCAAACTTTCCTCAAGAAATTGCCTGGTTCGTAGAGATAAATCATCGCCTTATCATCTAAAAACGGCTTTACTTCATACTTGTACCCAGCATTCTTCAAAGCTTCAAAGTACTGTTCAAACCTAAATCTTTGACTTGGGGCAATACCCAACGGGTAAGGCACAAGAAACAGAATTGATTTGTCGGGCTTTAAACTCATACTCGCTACAAAAATAGAATAGCTTCAATTGTATTACAGACGTCCCGCAGGTATTAACCAACAAGCACAAACACTCAGGAATTCACTCCAATAAGTTTAGAATAATTCTAGCGTGCGCGGTTGCAGTCTCATTCAAATTCCTATATTTCCCGCTTATTGACTAAACTCTAACCAATCGGAACAATTATTGGTTAGAATGCAGAAACAGAATTAAACAAGACATGGGAAGACCTCCTACTAGACCAAAAAAACTTAAAGACGGTTACTACATTGAAGTACGTAACACTGGTTCTAACTCTGGAATTAAGATTAGACGAGATACCGAAGCTGAGATGAAAATTGCAATTATGGACTATGAGAAGTCTAAAGATGTAATTGTTTTGGGTGAGTCTGTAAATGGCAAATTTGTAAAAGACGCCAAGCCAGTTAAGAAAAAGAAATAAGCTTCTTTTTACCGTAATCCCATGACAAAAACACGTTGCGATTGGGTTTCGGATGACCCACTTTACATTGCTTACCATGATGAAGAATGGGGAGTGCCGCTGTTTGATGAACAGCGGCTTTTTGAGTTTCTGATATTAGAAACTTTCCAAGCTGGTTTGAGTTGGATTACAGTTCTTCGCAAGCGCGAAAACTTCCATTTAGCGTTTGATGATTTCGATTATAGGAAAGTTGCTCTTTATAATGAAGAGAAAATCACTTCTCTACTAGCTAACGAAGGAATAATCCGGAACAAACTCAAGGTTAGAGCGGCTGTTGCAAATGCTCAAGCGTTTATGGAAGTACAGAAGGAATTTGGTTCGTTTCAGAAATACATCTGGAGTTTTGTTGATGGAAAGCCAATCCAAAACAACTGGAAATCAATGAGCGAAGTTCCACCTAAAACGGAACTAGCCGAAAAGCTAAGCAAAGACTTAAAGAAGCGTGGTTTCAAATTTGTGGGTCCAACCGTGATTTACGCACACATGCAAGCAACAGGAATGGTAAACGACCATACCACGGACTGTTTCAGACACAAAGAGGTTCAGAATACCTAAACTGGATTTGATTCTGGGTTCTTTCTCAGGATTGAAAAAGCTGCCCAGCTGGCTAAAAAGCCTATTAATCCAGTTACGACTGAAAGTAGAATTGCTCCAATTACGTATTGGATAAAATTGTCATGGATATTATCGAGCGAAAGCTCTGACAATTGGTCGAATGGAATTTGTTCCGCATCAACAAATGGTTGCCCCATCAAATAGCTTAAGAAGATAATGAATGGAATAAGCGGTGGCAAACTAATGTTGGCCGCGGCTATAAACAGCACTTTATTCAACCGTAGGAAAATAGCCGTTGGAATTCCTATTAAGAGTTGAAAACCCCAAATGGGCAACAATCCCATAAAGAACCCAAATCCGATACTTGTTGCTTTGCGCAAGTTTGTTTCTTCGGGTTTAATCGCTTCTTCTTTAATCAGCTGAAACAATTTGCCTTTAACTAGCAACCTGCGTGGTAAATGATAAGCGGCAGTTAGAATGGTAAACCAAGCATTAAGAAAGCTAATGCGTGTAAAGTCTGGCCCTGGACGGAAATGTGACACACGTTCATTCGGATCATATTTCACCTGAATTGGAACTGACACAAACGGAACATCGCGCCAAGCAAGTTTTACAATCACCTCAATTTCAAACTCAAATCGAGTAGTAAAAAAATTGATGTTCTTGATTTTCTGAAGAGGATATAATCGAAAACCAGTTTGCGTATCAGGCATATAAATTCCCGTTTGCAAGCGAAACCAAAAGTTTGAAAATCGATTGGCGAAACCGTTTTTAGCAGGCATTCCATCGGCTTCCAAGTTTCGAGCCCCCATAATAACTGCTTCAGGATGCGTTTTATGAACTTCTAAAAACTTCGGAATGTCATTGGCAAAATGCTGTCCGTCACTATCTAATGTAATCGCGTACTTGTAACCGAGTTCAGTTGCCTTCTGAAAGCCCATTCTCAACGCATAACCCTTTCCCCTATTCGGTGAATAATCAATTCGGTAAATCTTGTCTCCAAATTGATTTAGAATCTCAGGTGTATTGTCCGTTGCTCCGTCATTCACAACAATTACATCATTGCTGTACTTCAGTACATCTTCCACAACCCGCTTAACGGTTTTATGATTGTTGTAGGTGGGAACGATAACGCAGATTCCCATCTGCCTTAGTTCCGAACGATATTTTTCCAAATCAGCCGAAGATGCCATTCAACTTGAAATAGTTGGTGGTTTCAGTTTTCCCTAAGCAAGTAAACATCTCAACTCCGTTGCGTTCCTTCAATTCGAAAACCAAATCTAGCTTTGAGACTTTAGTTGGGTCGATAACCGAAAGGAACTTAATCTGGCGGAGTTCTGTTACCTGTCTCCCTGAAGTTTTCGTGGCCACTTCATCCAAAACCATTTGGGTTAGAGCCGCTCCGGGAGCAACGGGTTTCCCTGGAAAATGCCCTTCATAAACTTCATGTTTAGAGTTCAATTCTACGGAAACATTCCATCCAGTATCTGTAGTTGCTTCCGATAGTTTGGTGTAGAATCCGTTAAGTGTGGCCATTATTTCTTTTTCACAGGTTTTAGCACAATCGAAAACGCAAATCCCTGATGTTCGATGCTCATCTTATCAATGCAATCCTCGCCATTTAAATAGGTAACCGTTCGGCTTGGTCGATGTCTTTTGGTTACGACTTTAACCGAAGCCAACTTATCGTTCTCCCAAGCTGGCTTTAGCGTCTTTTTATCCCACTTCCATTCGTTCCCCAAATCGACAAAACTTCGGTCATATTGATAGTGCGCAAACAACAGCAAAATATCCTCAGCCATCATTCCATATACATGCCGATTCCCAAGTTTCTTGATGGCATAAATCTTTTTCCAACGCCCATTTTTCCAGCGCATTTCCAATAGATTATTGCCCATTGGCGAGGTAAATGAAACGTGAAGCACCTCGTTTCGTTTGTGTTTAACTGCAAGAAAACCGTTGATTTTCGTCCCTCGAATGTTGAATTCTGCCTTGTAGATTCCTTCCTCTCCTCGCGGCAAAACATCAACCTGTTGTCCGTTGAGTTGAACTGAAGTGGCAAGCAGACTAAAAATCAGTAAAAACGCCTTCATCTACTTTTTGGTTGACAACCACATTACTGAACTCAATATCTGTTTTATCATCTGACGGATCGGTCAAAGTTACCTTCCTCAGAACGGAACCGCTCTTCAAGAATTCAACATCAATCTGCTTGATGAATTCGCGCAAGTTCTTTGCCTTTGGCTGAAGCTGTATTCGAATGGTCGATTCGTTTGCAGAGAAAGCCGTTTTGTAATTAGAATTAGACATAATCGAACCATCAATACAACCAAGAATAATCTCTTTCACTTGGCGAAGAATCTGATTCATTCCTTTATACTTCTTCTCTTCGCCTTCCTCCTTCAACCGCATCGAATTCTCGTTGATGAGAATAATATACTCGATTGGTTCTTTGAATTCCCAACGCAGTTTGCTTTCCTTCTGATAAAAGAAAACACCTTCAGAAACCAATTTGTCCGTTAAAAACGCAAACGCTTTCTCCTGTTTGATATCGCCTTTAACAGCTTCCATTTTTGCAAGAGACGCCTTCAACTCTGTGAGACTCTGGTCATTGGCATTTAGCGTTTGCCAATCTTGAGCGGAGAGGAGAAAAGGAAAAAGGAGAATACCGATAGTAATCGGTAGAAAAATGAACTTTAAACTATTCATCCAGTCGTTATTCAGGCTTCTTGCAACAGCCGTCCAATTTCTTGTAAGCCTCTGGGTCAGCTTTTACATCATCAGCATCAAATCCTGACTTTGACAAGGCAATTCTAATCTCATCTGGACTGGTTTTTTCTGCGTTGTAAGTAACCTGAACCGTGCTTTTATCTGGATTGATATTGATTTTTCTAATGCCTTTCGCTTTGCGAATGCTCGTATCAATGTTGTAGCCGCAATCATCGCATTTCATGCAATGGTCACAAACAATGCTTGTTTTGATTGTGATTGTCTCGAGTTTATCCTGTGCGAATGCCGCTAGCGAAGTGCCCAAAACTAGGGCGATTGAAAAAATGAGTTTCATTGTTTTAAGATTTATAGGGTTTTATACCAGACTGTTCTGATATTGATACGATTTTCATGCCATTCTGCTTACAAAGATGAATAATCTCTCTGAGTGCATCGGGCGTGGTTGGATTTGTATCGTGAAACAAAAGCACTGTTGCCTTTTGAAGGTTATTATTAACTCTCTTAATTGTCGCTTCTTTGGTTCGAATTCGTCCATCTTGCGAACGTAAATCCCAACCAATAATGGCACACTTCTCCTTCTTAACGGCATCCGCAATTTTAGGATTCATCACACCAAATGGTGGACGAAAATAGGTCGGGGTTTTACCGATAATATTTTGAATGATTCTCTGCCCTTCCGTTACCTGTTTCTCCGCCTTATTCTTCGAAAAGACATACGCATGATTGTACGTGTGATTTCCAACAACGTGACCTTCATCAACAATCTTCTGAATTAGTTCCTGATGTTTTTCGGCTTCACGTCCAATCACAAAAAAGGAAGCTTTAACTCCTTCTTCGCGGAGCACATCCAACACTTTTGGAGTTACTTCTGGGTGCGGACCATCATCAAAAGTTAGGCTGATGGTTCCTTTTTTACCTCGCCAAAAAGTTGGCCCAAAAAACTGAGAACCAATATCAAAAACGCCCCAACCAAGAATAATAGAATACGCTACAAAAAGAACCAACAAATACCACCAAGGAATAAGGTGTAGGGCGTTTGCGGGCACAAAAATGAGCACCAGACCAATTGTGAGGATATTCAGTTTTTGAAAATTCAAACCTTTTCAAGCAAAATGCTCATTTCTTGTCCGAGCAATTGATGATGCAACAAAATACGTTGAGGATTATCGAAGGAAACATGAGCATTATCAACTTTCCCAGCCTCAAACGCTTTTAGAGCCATGAACAAACCAAAACCAGGCGAAGTAAAATGTTCACCCGAGAATTGCGTGTAATTGAAGCCTTGTTCTGTATTCGAAAGGACCAAGTCTACTTTATCAGAAATCCTGTCCGTCAAACTTAACTTCGCCATTGTAGCAACAGAAGAATTCAGCTTTTCGTTTGAAGCCATGAAGAATGCTCCGCCCTCTCCCACTACCGGCAATTTGTAATTAGCCGTTTCCGAAAGTTTAGAAAGGAGTTCAATCAACTCGTCCGTTTTCTCATCAACAGCACCAACAAGAACCGTTTTCGCATCGCCTTCGGCAATCAGCAATTCAGCATCTGAAAGCGCATAGCCCAAGGACAAACCAGCTTGAACATGCGTCATATTATAGCCATGATTTCCAAGCAACAGCGCTAACTGGCCGGCAATCGAATTGTGCGTAGATTGGATAAAAGCTGTTGGCGAAAGCCCAGATTCTTGGTCTGCATAAACAGCCTTAAGGAATTTCAAAGTATCTCGAACACACCCCAAACCAGTTCCAACTGTAATGGCGTCACAACTTTCTAATCCTGATGCTTGCAAAGACGATTTCCCACCAGCAACTCCCATTTTTAGAACGGTGCTCATTCTCCTTAGCGAAGCTGGGCTTACGTATTCCTTGTAATTCGGCTGAATTAGGTTCGGTTCATCTCCCAATACTTCAAGAGAATCCCACGGGTTTTCATTCCCAAAAGTGTCTTGAAACGATATGCAAGTTGGAGCTCCTAAATACATCACGCTTTCGAAAAAATGACAGTTGAATTATTTCCTCCAAACCCAAAAGAATTGGAGAGGACGTGTTTGATTTCAGCTTCTTCCACTTCCAATTGTGGCTTCCAATCATTATCTTCAATTGGGTCTTGATAATTGAGGTTTGGAAACAGTTTGTTCTCCTTTAAAGCTAAAACGGAATAAACCGCTTCAATCGCACCAGCGGCCGCAAGAGTATGACCTGTGAACGCTTTCGTAGAACTTATTGGCGGTTTGGTTTCTCCAAAAACACGATGAATCGCAATGCTTTCCGATTGGTCGTTATTCTGAGTTCCCGTTCCGTGAGCGTTGATGTAGCTGATATCTGATGAACTGAGTTCTGCCTTTGCTAGCGCCTCGCTCATGGCCATAAACGCGCCATTTCCATCGGGAGACGAAGCCGTTTGATGGAACGCATCATTCGTATTAGCCCAACCTGTAACGAGGCCGTGGATTTCAGCTCCGCGATTCTCTGCATCTTCCTTACTTTCCATAACGAGGTAAGCCGCGGCTTCGCCTAAGTTCAAACCTGCCCGATTTGCGGAGAATGGCTTGCACCATTCCGAATCCAAAATCATCAACGAATTGAAACCGTTGGTTGTGAATCTACACAAGGCGTCTGTTCCGCCAACAATAACTCGTTTTAGCTTTCCTTGCCTCAGCAGACGGGCGCCCATGGCAATGGCATTTGCGGCAGAAGAACAAGCCGTACTAATGGTAGCCGAATAAGCTGTAATTCCGAAATGTTCAGCGGCCTGTTTCGTGCATGTTCCGCAATCGTGCGTTCCCAACATAAAAACGTTGGCAAAATCCCCTTCAGAATAATATGGTTCAAAGAACCCTTCGCTCCTATCCATTCCGCCAACACTTGTAGATGAAACCAAACCGACTTGATTGTCTATCACAATTCCTGATTGCTCAATGGCTTCATTCATTGCCCAAGCGCTCAAAAGTGTTGTTCTTGAAACGGCATCGCTTTGCCAGTCCAAACCATCTTTCAGTTTATCATTCGAGAGTTTCACCTCTCCGAACAAATGCGTCTCGGTGTGCTTAGAACTCAGCAATTTGGCCTTGCCAATTCCTGTTTCTTTCGCGAGAAGCGAACTCAAGTTTTCATCGACATTATTGCCAATGGCTGAAATTGCCCCGATGCCTGTTATCGCGA
>JBMYXX010000093.1:0-9598 GCA_049608805.1 Flavobacteriales bacterium
TTGGCTCCGCCTTTTTTGGCCGCAATCATCTTCTGAATAATTCTGTTTCTTTCTTTAGAAAGTGCTTTCCTAGCAGACTTGTCTTTCTCAATTGTGTAGTAAGGAATGCCATCTACGTAAGTTCGTTCTGCTTTGGCATAAACGGACAATGGATTATCTGACCAAAGCACAACATCTGCGTCTTTCCCGGCTTTCAGGCTACCTGTTTGTTTGTCCAGCTTCAACATTTTAGCAGGGTTAAGTGTTACCATCTTCCAAGCCTCTTCAGGGCTCATGCCTCCATATTTCACGCCCTTGGCCGCTTCCTGATTTAAGCGTCTTCCCATCTCAGCATCATCAGAGTTAATTCCAACGTTTACACCAGCTTCGTGCATCAAAGCCGCGTTGTACGGAATGGCATCATTCACCTCAAATTTGTAAGCCCACCAGTCGGAGAAAGTAGAACCATTTACACCATGTTCCTTCATCTTGTCGGCCACTTTATAACCTTCTAGAATGTGAGTGAATGTGTTCATTTTCCAGCCCATGCTGTCTGCTACGCTCATCAGCATGTTAATCTCAGATTGAACGTAACTGTGGCAAGTCACAAATCGTTCGCTGTCCATAATTTCAACTAGAATATCCAATTCAATGTCTCTTCTAGGAGCAGTTGCACCAGCTTTCGATTTTTTGGATAGACCATTGAATGCGGCCCATTCAGCTTTGTACGCTTTTGCTCTGTAAAACGCATCGTAAAAAACCTGCTCAACACCCATTCTGGTTTGCGGGAAACGCGAAGTGTAATACTCGCCCCAATTCGATTGTTTCACGTTTTCACCAAGGGCAAATTTGATGTGACCTGCGGCATTCGCAATCTTCATTTGCTCAGGCAATTGACCCCAACGAAGCTTTACAATTCCGCTTTGACCGCCAATTGGATTAGCAGAGCCATGAAGTAGTTGAGAAGCCGTAACACCACCAGACAATTGACGGTAAATGTTGATGTCTTCCGAGTTAACCACATCAGCAATACTTACTTCGGCAGTTACCGCCTGAGTTCCTTCGTTTACACCTCTGCTTATTGCGATGTGTGAGTGCTCATCAATAATTCCTGAGGTAACGTGTTTTCCCGTTCCGTCAACTTCTTCTACGCCTTCGCCAACGGCTAAATCTTTGCCTACGGATTTGATTTTCCCACCTTGTATAAAGACGTCAGCGTTTTCTAAAACACCATCTTTCTCATTGGTCCAGACAGTCGCGTTTCTAATAACAACGGCTTCTTGTTTTGGCGCTTCGGTATAACCGTAAGCCATGAAAGGATAGACCACTTGTCCGTATTCTTTTTTCTCCTCTTCTTTCTTTTCGTCTTTTTCAGACTCATCCTTTTCCTCGTCCTCTTCTTCGTCTTTTTTTTCTTCGTCTTTTTTGATTTCTCCCGAATAAGTCATCGACCAATCAGCCCAATTGCCGTTTTCGTCTTGTCCTTTTCCAGAATAATTCTTCCCAGCTTTTCTGCCTGTAAGGCGGAATTTAGCTTCAGCGTCTTCATCAGATTTAAAGGAAATTGTAACCAACTCGTTACTCGCGGTCATAGACACATCAAGCTTGGTGCTGTCATTAACAACCAGTTTTGCACTTGGCTTATCAACCGTGCCAGACACTTCAATGTTCCAGGTGTTTGAACCCATTTTGAGGCTATAAGCACCAGCTAACTCGGCCCCTTCAGCCTTATTTATTTCGTGGCGCTTGCCTTTTAACCAATGTTCTAGAATGGTGTTTTTATCTGAGAACAAACCTTCTGATGTAACTAGAAAGTTGGCGAGGTTTCCTTTTTTCAAAGAACCAACCTCTTTCAATCCAAGCATTTTGGCAGGAGCAGTTGTCAAAGCCTCAAGAGCGGCAACAGAATCTAAACCATGTTCAATTGCCTTTCTGATTGCTGGCCAAAAATCAGCCTCTTTTTCTAGTCCTTTTGTGGTTAATGCAAATTGAATCCCAGCATCTTTCAAAGCCTTTGCATTTGTTGGAGCAAGCTCCCAATGAAGTAGTTCTTCGTAGCTCGCAAGTTGAGCATCAAAAGGGTCTTCAACGTCTAAAGCATCTGGGAATTTGAGCGGAAGAATGAAGGATGCCCCGCTCTTTTTCAACGCGTCAACCCTTCTGTATTCAGTTCCATTTCCGACTAAAACGTACTGCGTTCCAAACTCATCGCCAATCTTGTCTGCGCGTAGCATGCTCAACAAATCAGGGCTTTCAAAAACCTGAGGAATGTCTTGAGTTTCTGCCCAAGCTTCCAATCCCAAGTTCATTTCCTTGGTGTTGTCATTCAAACCAGCGTACCAATCGGCATCCATGTATGTTTGACGAAGCAAAGCGATTGCTCCCATTTGAGAGCTAGGATAGTTCTGAGTTGATGTTCCTTTTGAGAACGAATAGTTAGCCGAAACATTAGACTGAATCAAATTCTCATTTGCCGTTCCATTGCCCGTTAGCACGAGGGTAGAAGTACCTCTAGCTATTCCATCTCTAATGAGCGAAACGGTTGCTCCGAAACCAGCATTTCTTAGGCTTTCCGCTTTTTTAGAATCAGGAGAAAAAGCCGTAGCGGCATTTGCTTCTGGATTCAAGGCATCGTTCCAAGCAAAGGCCCCACTTTTCTTTGAATCGTATTGCGGACCCGGTTTTCTGTCCTTCGATTTTTCTGGTTGCTTAACTCCATAAGTTGAGAATGCATCAATCAAAGAAGGATAAATGTGCTTGCCAGCGAGGTCTGTTTTAATGGCTCCTTTAGGAACGGCTAGACCAGCGCCAACGTTAATAACTCGCCCTTCTTGTACGAGAAGAGTTCCATCATTGATAACCGTTTTGGCATCAACATGAATGATGGCATTTGTAAAGGCGTAAACCGCAACATCGTTGTCTTGCACGCCATTTATTGGGAAAGTTGTCTGTGCTTGAAGACTTGAAGCAAGTCCGAATACCAAGCAAATTGACAGAAGAAATCGAGTCATTTTTAGAATGATTGTGAGGGCGGCAAAACTAGTTAATTTGACTTCGGTGGCTTTGTCTTCTGTGTGGCAGGAAGCGAAATGATTAGCTTTGCTTCACAAACGAAAAACTATGTACGATATACTATTACGCTCACATTCAGGATTAAGATGGATTGTGCTTGCATTGCTACTTGGCGCCATTGCTAAAAGTTTTATGGGAATGAATTCTGGCGCTAAATACGAGGGCATTGACAATAAGCTTTCGCTATTTGCCATGATATCCGTGCACATTCAGCTTTTGCTTGGTCTCGGCCTTTATTTCATCAGCCCGTTTGTAAAATCGGCAATGGAAATGGGAATGGGAGAAGCAATGAAAGATTCGGTTATGCGCTTTTGGTTAATTGAGCACATTTTTGGAATGCTGATAGGGATTACGCTCATAACCATCGGAAGAATTGCTTCTAAAAAGGCGACTGACGATAAGGCTAAATTCAAGAAGGTTGCGGTCTTTTTTACACTAGGGTTGCTTGCCATTTTAATTACAATTCCTTGGCCATTTAGAGAGTACTTGGGGAGAGGTTGGTTTTGATGTGTAGAGTATTGCTACTCTTAGTTGGTGCTGTGCTTTTGTCTTGCGGAAACGTGAGTTCGCAGAGCAAGGAAAACGAGCTTGGCTTACAGACTTACAATACCTATTGCGTGGCATGTCATGGCGCAAACGGAAAGCTGAAATTGAATGATGCTTCGGATTTGGAACTATCTACAATGACGCTTGAAGAACGAATTGAAAATGTGACCAAGGGAGGAAGCATGATGCCAGCTTTTGCGGAGGTAATTTCGAAGGAAGAAATTGAGGCAGTTGCCAAGTACATTGAAGAATTTAGAACAGAATCGAAGTAAGTTTTGGGTAATTATTATTTGACATCGGACGAGGAAGAACAGACAGCGGTTCTGGTTGGGTTAATCCAAAAGGATGATACCGAAGAGAAGGTTGCGGAATACATGGAAGAGTTGGCGTTTCTGTCCGAAACAGCAGGTTTGGTGCCGCAAAAACGGTTCGTGCAGAAAATGTGGAAGCCAGACGCCAGGTTGTTTATGGGGTCTGGGAAAATTGATGAGATTGATCAATACATCAAGGCTAACGACATCAAGGTTGTTGTGTTTGATGATGATTTATCCCCTTCTCAGCTTAGAAACTTGGAGAAGATTTTCGCCATTAAGATTTACGATAGGAGCCTTTTGATTCTCGATATTTTTCAGTCGAGAGCACAAACAGCCCAAGCTAAAACGCAGGTTGAGTTAGCTCGTTATCAGTACTTACTTCCGCGCTTAACCAATATGTGGACACACCTTGAAAGACAGCGTGGAGGAACTGGAACTCGTGGTGGAGCGGGGGAGAAAGAAATTGAAACGGATAGAAGGATTATCCGTGATAAAGTGTCGTTGCTGAAAAAGCAATTGAAGGAGATTGATAAGCAAATGGCAACTCAGCGGAAAAGTCGCGGAAGACTTATTCGTGTGGCGCTTGTTGGATACACCAACGTTGGGAAATCGACCATTATGAATATGCTTAGCAAGTCGAAAGTGCTTGCCGAGAACAAGCTGTTCGCGACACTCGACACAACGGTTAGAAAGGTGGTGATTCAAAACCTGCCATTCTTAATGTCTGATACGGTTGGGTTTATCCGAAAGCTTCCGCACCAATTGGTTGAAAGTTTCAAATCTACTTTGGATGAGGTTCGTGAGGCAGATATTTTACTTCATGTAGTGGATATTTCGCATCCAGAATTTGAAGATCACATTAGAGTGGTGAACGAAACCCTTGTTGATATTGAAGCACGAGACAAGAAAATCATCATGGTTTTCAATAAGATTGATGCCTATTCGTATGTGAAAAAGGACGAAGATGACCTTACTCCAGTAACGCGTGAGAACTGGACTTTGGATGAACTGAAAGCCAGCTGGACCAGTACAATGGATGAGGATTGCATTTACATTTCAGCCAAGAAAAAACTGAACATTGATGAGTTGCGAGATGTGCTTTACGAACGCGCTAAATCTGTTCACATTACGCGGTATCCGTACGATAAACTGCTTTATTAGAAAGCGGCTCAAGTGAGTTGCTTATTTGGCTGTTGGTTGTTTCTGATTTTAGAAACCAAACCGCGTGTTGCCTTGCTATCTTTGCAGTCTTGGAACTCAACGGAAGTATAAAAGACGGGCTCAATTTTATGCGGAAGGTCACCCTTCGCAGAGCTTGGAACGCATTAAAAGTGCTGTTCAGCTTTTACTATTCTAAATGGACAGGCAAACCAACGCAATGGGGAGTTCCAATAAGTGTTTCGTTTGAACCAACTACGAGTTGTAACCTTCGTTGTCCTGAATGCCCGAGTGGCTTGAGAGAGTTTACGCGCCCAACGGGAATGTTAGATAATGGATTCTTCCGAGACACCGTTGAGCAACTAAAAAACGACCTGCTTTACCTCATCTTTTATTTCCAAGGCGAGCCGTATTTGAACCCGGACTTTTTAGATATGGTGAGGTATGCCTCTGACCGAGGAATCTACACTGCCACAAGTACAAATGCGCATTATTTGAAGGACGAAAACGCCAAGCGAACGGTAGAAAGTGGCTTGGACAGAATGATTATTTCCATTGACGGAACCACCCAAGAAACGTATGAGAATTACCGCATTGGAGGGAACCTTGAAAAGGTAATTGAGGGAGCGAAAAACGTTGTGAAATGGAAGAAGGAATTGAATTCCAAAACACCCCATGTCATCTTTCAATTTTTGGTTGTAAAACCAAATGAGCACCAATTGGAAGACGTGAAAAAACTTGGGGCAGAAGTTGGTGTAGATGAAGTACGTTTCAAGACTGCACAGATTTACGATTACGAAAACGACCCGAATAACCTCATTCCAGATAATCCGAAGTATAGTCGTTACAATAAGACAGCCGATGGACAAGCGTCTCTTAAAAATCCGCTTTTAAATCATTGCTGGAAACTATGGCATTCGTGTGTGCTAACTTGGGATGGATTGGTTGTTCCATGTTGCTTTGATAAGGATGCTACGCACCAGTTAGGCGACCTCAAACAAAACTCGTTTGACGAAATCTGGCAAGGCGAGAAATATCAAGTTTTCAGGACATCGCTTTTCAAAAGCAGAAGCGAGATTGACATCTGCGCCAATTGTACAGAAGGCACCAAGGTCTGGGCCTAATCTGAGGTTATTCTTGATTTGTGCCAGAAGACCGAGTGTTTGCTCTTCGACACGGCAAGAGCGAACCTACAAGTACAACCTTCTTCCCGCTCTGTTTAGATGAAGAAATAAGTTGTGATCTTTTAGTTCTCAAGTCATCCAAAGACCTGATTATTCCGCCATCTGCTTTGTACTCGTTGGCAATGTGATTGCTCGTAGTTTCAGAATACCTGCTTTGCAGCGCAGCCTTAAATCCTCCAGCATTACCCCAATCATTCAACCCCATTATTTCACTTATGTAAATGGTGTTTGAATTGCTTATCCGGTAGCTGAAAAACTGATTGAAAGAACCAGTTCCAACCTTACTTGAACAGTTGTATCCAGAATTGAATACAGAACTGGAAGACGTACTTTGGGTTGAATGGCTACCTGATGTTGAACGAGAACCATTATTTGATCTTGAAGCCTGAGAAGTTGAAGGTTGAGAAGTTGAAGGTTGACTTGATTGAGTACCGTCCGAACTAGCGCTGTTGGATGAAGTAGCTGATTGGGTTCGTGCCGTATTTCCCTTATTAGTAAATGAATTCACCGTTTCTTGTACCGCATTATAATTGGCAACTTTTTGGTTTGTGCTTGCCTGCCGTTCTCGTTGGTAATCAGCGGCTGTTGGTGCTTTGGATTGCCTATTGGTACTTGTACTTGAGGTTTGACCAAATAAAGTACTGCTTCCTTTATCTATTGGACCCTGCGGGGGATTGGATTTATTATACTGCATCCGCGCCTGAAATGCTCGTTCCTTTCCGTCCTTTTTTGCCTGTATGGAATACTCAACATTAGCTTTACTCTGTTCAAAATCAATTCCATCTATTCCTTTCATTGTAATAGATAGCAGTTCTAATTTTCCAGGACTACTGGTTCTCACAGCTATTAATCCTTGCGCATAAGAACCTTTGTCAGCCACGAATTTTTTCCCTTCTGTCATTCGCACGAGGTCAGACCGTTCGATTGGAATCCCATCTATAAGAGTGGTCAGGTGGTTACCAATCTTGAGAATTTCCAATTTGTGTCTTCGATATCGATAGTCAGCACCAGACATAATGTATTTAGCTTTGGAATTTCCTTTTTCGGCATAAAATGCAGGGTTTGAATCTTCCCAGCATCCGTTCCCGTTTGGATTGCTTGCACCTAAATTGATTACTCGCCTTCTAGCATTGTATCGAAGCACACCGTTGTTTCGGGCTTGAGCTCCTCCAAAAAGACTGTTGGCGGTTACGTTCTTATATCTCAAACCATCGGAGACCCATAATGACATTGGGCATTTGTGTTTATGGTATTCCGTAGCAACGAAGGTGTAGGTAAGAAGATAGTTTTGGGTGTTTTCCAAATCCACTATCTGGCCAATACTTCTAGAAGTATATTTCTTGCTATCCAAGACAGCTCCACGTTCATTAAATGTAATCTTAGCTCCAGAACATTTATCTGCATCAGTTTTACCCTTAGCATTACAATTAATAGTCCTGTCCATTTTTTCAAAGTCTGCACCAGTGTTGGCTTCGAATATTGTTCTTGAAGTTTCGTAAACCAAATCGGATGTTCTGAAAATATTTTTCTTTACAAATGACTCTTGTGCAAAAGAAGAAGCGGTCATCTGTGAAAGAACAAATGTGACAATCGTGTATATGCGAAACATGTAGCTAAGATTCATTGTGGGTTGTTATAAGTACGGCAATGCAACTTACAAAAATGATGTAATGAAACCCAAGTTCGGTTTTGGCCGTTGAGCAATGCTCAATCAAACGCCATGAGAATCATCGACATAGTAAAAGCGAAAAACGGTCCAACCATTTCTTTTGAAATGACACGTCCGAAAAGTGAAAAAGGGGAAGCCAACATTGGAAATGTGTTGGATAAACTGGTCGCTTTAAAACCAGATTTCTTCACCATGACATTTGGTGCTGGTGGAGGTACTCGAGATGGTTCTTTGCAGATGTTGCATCGCATTCACACCGAACGGAAACAAAACGTTTTTGCCCACTTGGCTGGTTACGGAATGAGTCCAGCACATTTGGACGAAACGGTAGATAAGTTCAAGGAAATCGGAATTGAAAACCTTCTGGTGATTCAGGGTGATAAACCGCACGATGAAAGCTTCGTTGCGCAAGAAGGAAGCTTCAATCATTCATCTGAAATGATTAAGTATTTAAAGCCGAGACATGATATGTGTTTCTGTTCTTCGGCTTACCCAGAAGCGCATCAAGAAGCGGTGAATTTGGATACAGACATCGGTTTTCTAAAGGAGAAAATTGCCAACGGTGCTGAGATGATTATTACGCAATACTTCTACGATAATCAGTTTTTCTATGACTTCTTGGCCAAGTGCCGAGCAGAGGGGATTACCGTTCCAATTATTCCTGGTGTAATGCCAATCTACTCGGTTAAAATGATGAACATTCTTGCCAGTTTATGTGGCGCTACCATTACGGAAGAAGTGAATGCGGGATTGGCAACTGTTGATCAAGAAGAGAAAGGTGCGGTAAATGCTTGGGGCATCGATTTCGCCATAAAACAGTGCATCGACTTAATTGATAATGGAGTGGATGGATTGCACTTCTACACGCTGAATAGAACGAGTTCTGTAACCGGAATTCTAGAAGGATTGCGTGCTTCTGGAAAATTGCTGTAGAGACGAAATGCATTACGTCTCTACGTTTTCATTTTACCCAAATGCGCCTGCACCATTCTGATTTGCCCGTAGCTGTATTCGCCTTTTAGCTTGCCGTAAACAAATCCAGAATTTCCTTCTGGATTGTCTTTCATAACTTGCTCAATTGTCTCGCGGTCATCTTCATCCATAAACTTGTCAATGGATAATTCCTTCTCTTGAATTCCTCGGGCAATGTGGCCTTCAACTGTGGAGGTGGTAAGCCCCCTCTTTTCAGAAATTTCAGCTACTGATAGACCGTCTTTGGCTAACCCGTAAGTCACTTTATAGGTGGCGCCTTTCTCTGCTTTTGGTGCGCTTGGGTCTTTCTTTTTTCTGGTTTTCCCAGACTTCCGTTTCGTGTTTTTTGGATTCTTTTCTGCCTCTTTTGATGCGTCTGAGGAGAGCTTTCTGCGCACAAGACTTCTTTCGGTGTCTCGTTCTGGATTCACCTTAATTTCTTTCCCTTCAATAATGCTTTCGGCCAAGTCTTTCGCCTTGTCCATTTGCTCCCATTTCTTCATCAAAATGAGGTCAATTTCGGTAAGAGCTGTGTGGTAGGTTTTGGTTTTCGAAAATTGCTGTACTTCTTCAATATGCTTCAGCAACAATTTTAAGTTTTGCTCCACAAAAGAGATGTAATATTCACTTCCTTTTTCGAGTCGAGCGTAAAGCCTTTCGTGGTCATTTTCTTGCAAACAGAAACGCAATTGTTGCACGAATTT
>JBMYXX010000094.1:0-9466 GCA_049608805.1 Flavobacteriales bacterium
CCTGGTTAATGTTCTAATAATTGAAATAGACCTCCTAGGTTTAGAAAACCTAGGAGGTCTTGATTTTTAACGAGAAACAATTGTTCTTGTGTCGTATTCGTTTTTGACCGACTGTTCAAATGTGTTGAGGAATCGAGCTTCAGCCGTTGAAATCTCGTCAGTTTTTAACTCCTGTACGAAAATGTGATTCTCAGCAGCCACATAGTAAACCTGCATTGTTCCGCTTTCGGTAGAGTAGGTCATCTTTCTAAAGAATGCTTCATTTTTCATTCCGGGTTCAAAAGAAACTTCGGTTTCATCATTCGTTAAAACAACTGTGTTTTCCCTACTAATCTGCTGGTGTTCTTTGGCAATAAAGGTGTTGAAGTAAGCATAGCTAACCGTTGGCCCAACTTCAACAATTCGGGTTGCGTAATGCGTTCCGTTCTTGTCTAAGTTGTATTCGGCTTCATGCCGGCTAACCTCCAATTGCGGAATGTCGGGCCATTCAACAGTAACAGGAGAATCTTCTAACCGAACAAGACTCCTTCCTTCATTGTATTCAAGAATTTTGGCACGTTTCCGTGTTTTTTCTTCTGCTAAATAGTTCAAGTTTCCTTTCTCCATGTCATTAACAGAGTAGGAGTTGGCAAAAAAGTGACCAGGAACTGAAAGCTCATCTGTACTTGCGTACATGAATATTGTAAGTACATCTTCAGATGCAATTGCATCGATATGGTAGCTTGCAAAACGTCCTTGCGCATCCCCAGAAATGGTCAAATTTCCATTCTCCGTCAGAATGTCATCCCATACAATATTATCGACCGTAAAGCCATAAACACGCTTTAATTCTGTTGTGAATTCCTCTGCTTTACAAGCAATGTCGTAGGCATAAGGGTTTTCAAGTTTTGCCGCAACATATAATTCATCCTGATAAACAGCGGTAGTCATGTATCCGTAAGCCAAGGAGGTAGAAGTAGGCTTTTCCGGAAACTCACATTTCAAACCTGTTTCTGGCATTTCCAATTTGTAAGACCATCCCCAGTCGTACTTAATGTTCTTGGTAATTTGTGCGTTAGCCGTTATGGCCAACGACAACATTGCTGTTGCAGTTGCTACTTTCCTTTTCATGATGTATCAGGCTTTGGTGAACGCCAAGATTAATGGCGTAAAAGAGCTGCGGCTATTGCCGCTAAGGTTTCTCAGTTTAATATGTTGTAGTACCAACATGATTGGACAGACTTTAACCGATTTCAGCCCGAAAGGGTTACGTTTTTTTTTCGAGGAGAGGACAATATGAATCGACAAATTGATTGTTGCTATGGACGATTCGGTTAACGACAATTTGCATTAAAACCTAACTTCCGAACCTAATATACCTTGAAGAAACCCTTTGGTCGTTTACAACTTTAACCTTGTAGTTGATCTGTCCTTCTTTTTTCATCCACAGAAAATTCACCTTGCCAGATACCTTCATGGCGTAGATTTCGGTGCTGTCGTTCTCAATGGTTTTAGAAACTGTCATCTGCCCAAACTTGAACCCCCATATGCTCATATAGAATGTGATTTCTTTAGCCATACTTTGGCTTGAGAAGACGATACAAAGAATGAACATTATGCAGCGCTGAAAAACATCCACGGCTGTAATGTTCGATTGTTTCAGCGCGTGCAGGTAGGCATTAGATTAAGTACGGTAGCAGTAGAGTCTTCCTAAGGTCTTGTTACCTTAAGGCTAAAGCTATCTGTGCCGTTATCTAATTGTAGTAAGTAGTTCCCACTTGGCAAGGCAGAAGCAGTACCAAGTGCTTCGGTATGTTGGCCTCTTTGCCTTTTCTGAGAAGAGAAGAGAGTTTGCACGAGTTTCCCGTTCATATCATATACATGGCAGGATAGTACTTCGTCTTTTTCTAGTTGGTATTTAAGTATGCTGTTCTCTTCAATTGGATTTGGATATACTACTACAGAACCATTGTCAACAGCAAAATCTAAGATGCCGATGTTAACGCCAGATATAAATCTAGCAACGGCAAACTCTGAACTAGATACATCTCTAGAAATTCCCCCTACTACAATGCGACCATTTGGTTGTATGGCTACGCTATACGCTGAAGCATCGTTATTTCCAAATTCGATTGTGGTTCTTCCATCTAGGCTAAAGGTGTTATCAAGTGTGCCATCTGAGTTGTACCTAACCAAGGCAAATTCTTCCTCACCTATGGCGGTGTTAGATGTATTTCCTGCCGCTAAAATTTTATTATCTGCTTGAATAGCAATTGCTCTACCATAAGACTCATCAATTCCAATGGCAGTAATTACCCTGCCATCAACACTGAAGGTGTTGTCTATCGAGGCGTCTGTGTTTAGACGGGCAAGTGCAAAGCTATTGTTTGAATAACCTACTAGTACAATTTTCCCATCGTTCTGTATCGTCATATCACGGCAAAAGAATCCAGAACTGCCAAAGGATACGAGTACTCTTCCGTCTGTATCAAACTCCATATCGAGCGTACCGTCCGTGTTAAACCTGGCAACAGCCAAATGCCTCATCAATATTGGCCCTTCCCACCAGGATAAATCTCCTGCCACAACAATTTTTCCGTCTGTTTGTAATGCTATAGCGTATGCAGAAGAAGTACCATCTCCAAAGGTTGAAGTAAGTATTCCATCCACACTAAATGTATTGTCTAAACTACCATCTGTATTTAATCGAGCAACTAGAAAAAGGGAGCTAGAAAGGAATGCCCTGCCAGCCAAGCAGATTTTACCATCAGGTTGTATAACTATTCCTTCTCCCGTAAAATTTTCGGTTTCGGGCGAATCAAGAATCACCATTCCATTCGTGCCAAAACTTCCATCAAGGGTTCCATCTGCATTGTAACGAACTGCAATCATTCGTCTTGGACTCATTCCTGTTGTACCCACTACTACAATTTTTCCATCTGCCTGCAAGGCGGCATCATAGCCATAATCATTGTTGTCGGCAACATCAGTGGTAAGCATACCATTTACACTAAAACTGTTGTCTAACGAGCCATCTATGTTGTAACGCACTACAGCAATATCATAGGCTGTGGTATTGCCTCTTGCGTAGCCAACTGCAATGATCTTACTGTCTGGTTGAACTAGTAAGGCTGAAGCTCTTTCATATCGATCAACCGCAACATTGGTGGTCACTTTACCATCTGCATCAAAATCGCCATCTAAAATGCCAGGCTGAGCACAGGCAGTAGTGTATGAGAATAAAAAAGCGGTTAGAATAAGAGCAAATGTTTTCATAGTAGGGCGGTAGATTGATTTGCAAATTTATCTAAACAACCAGTTTAGAATACCTAAGAGTTGGCCGAAGGATGAATGTTTGCAAGTTCTCTTCCAGTACCTGCAATTTCTTTAGCAATTAGATGTAGCGTTTTAAACCGCTACAGTTGGGGTTAAAACCTTTTCCAAATGAGGGCTAAAGAAGAGACTGCAGCAGTAGAGATTAAAGCTAAAACAGCACCAATTATTAGGTTCCCGTAAATGAATGAGCCTGTTGCAAACAACGCGGTGTAAACGGCTGTGCAGCCAAGGAACATTCCTAGAATTTGAAGCGGTAAATTGCCTGTAGCTGTTGTGTTTGCTGCGCGAAATTTTTTCCAGCCAACTGTGGGATTTACTTTAACGCAGAAGCCTGTTAGGGTTTCGTCCGTTTCTGGTTGCGAAAGGAATGTGACCAAGAGCCAACCTGCCGTTGTAATAGCAACTCCCACGAGAAGTTTGTAGTCTGTAGGAACAAGATTTGGTGCTGCAATTTCTAGAACAATGGCAACGATAAATGAAATCACCATCCCACTAATTTCTGTCCAAGCGTTAATTCTCCACCAAAACCATCTTAGAATGAAGATTAACCCAGTTCCTGCTCCAATTTGCATTAGGATGTTAAATGCCTGTAGCGCATTGCTCAACATTAAGGCAAACAATGCTGCGCAAATCATTAAAATAATGGTGGAAAACCTGCCTACAAGAACTAACTCCTTTTCTGTTGCTGTAGGTTTTACAAACCGCTGATAAAAATCGTGAACCACATACGAGCTTCCCCAGTTAAGATGGGTAGAAATAGTGCTCATAAATGCCGCTACCAAGGATGCAATTACTAGCCCCAACAAGCCAGCAGGTAAAAAAGTTAGCATGGCCGGATATGCCAAGTCATCGTTAAGAATACTTGGGTCTATGTGTGGAAAAGCTGCTTGTATGCTCTCTAAATTTGGGAAGACCACCACAGAGCAAAGCGCAATAATTATCCATGGCCATGGCCGTAATGCGTAGTGCGAAATGTTGAATAGGAGCGTTGCGCCCATGGCATTTTGCTCATCTTTTGCAGCAAGCATTCGTTGAGCAATGTAGCCACCACCGCCAGGTTCAGAACCAGGGTACCATACGCTCCACCATTGAACAGCCAACGGAATTATCAGTAACGGAATCAAGCTTTCAGTGTCGGAAAAGTCAGGTAGGAAATTTGTTAGGGAAGCAACGTTTTCGTTTGCTAGCAGAGCATCTAAACCTCCAACTTGTGGTAAGTCTAGAAGAATGTTGGCGGCCCAAACTGTACCAACCATGGCAAGGATAAACTGAAAAAAGTCGGTAATAAGTACTCCGCGCAATCCGCCTAGTGAACTATAAAGAACGGTTACAATACTTGCTATTGTAAGTGTTTGAATTGGAGTTAATCCCAGCATTACACCGCCAATTTTTATGGCTGCCAAACACACGGTTGCCATAATCATCACATTGAAAAAAACACCTAAATAAATAGCCCTAAACCCACGAAGAAAAGCAGCGCCTTTGCCGCCATATCTTATTTCGTAAAACTCTAAATCTGTAAGTACACCAGAGCGTCTCCAAAGTTTAGAGTACACAAACACGGTAAGCATGCCGGTTAGTAGAAAAGCCCACCAAACCCAGTTACCAGAAACGCCATTTTTTCTGACAATGTCTGTTACCAAATTTGGCGTGTCGGCAGAGAAGGTAGTAGCTACCATAGAAATACCTAGTAACCACCAAGGCATGTTTCTTCCAGAAAGGAAAAATTCTTTAGAACTGCTTCCAGCTTTCTTAGAAACTACAATTCCGATTATAAGCGATACAACGAAAAACGCCCCAATAATTGCCCAGTCTAGTTGAGATAATTGCATTCCGAAAAATACCCCTAACCACTGGTTGTTTTATCGATATAAAACTGATCTATTAACATACGTACGTTAATGGTTAAGGCGGCAAGACAGCGAGAGATTAGATGTGCTTTCTATATTCGCGGAATTAAACTACAACTATGAAACCTACACTATTGATACTTGCTGCTGGTATGGGAAGCAGATACGGAGGACTAAAACAAATTGATCCGCTTGGCCCAAATGGAGAAACCATTATTGAGTACTCTATTTATGATGCTATTCAGGCAGGATTTGGCAAGGTAGTGTTTGTAATTAGAGAGAGTTTTGCCAAAGATTTTAAAGACCGTTTTAACGGTAAGTTCGATGATAAGATTGAGATTGCTTACGCTTATCAAGATGTTAATACGCCTGTTGCTGGGGTTGAAAACATTCCTGAAAGAGAGAAGCCTTGGGGTACAATGCATGCTGTATTAGTGGCGCATGATGTAATAAATGAGCCGTTTGCGGTTATTAATGCTGATGACTTTTATGGTGCCGATGGCTTTCATCAGATTGCAGATTTCTTGAAGAACAAATGTTCTGAAGACACTTATACCATGGTTGGATACGTGCTAAAGAACACGTTAAGTGAGCACGGACAGGTGAGTAGAGGAGTTTGTGTTGCCGATGAAAACAACAACTTGGCAAAGGTTGATGAGCGTACCAAAATTCATTGGGAAGGAGAAAAAGTTGTTTATCACGATGCAGATGGTGCTCATGAAGTGGATTCTTCAAGCGTAGTTTCTATGAACTTCTGGGGATTTCACCCAAACATTTTTGAGGTAAGCAGACAGATGTTTGTCGATTTTGTGAGGGAGAACAAAGACAACCCAAAGGCAGAGTTCTTTATTCCGTTAGTGGCCGATACGTTGATAAACGCAGGAGAAGCTAAGTTTCCGGTTCTTACCAGTAACGATCGCTGGTATGGAGTTACCTACCAAGAAGACAGACAAAGCGTTGTAGATGCTTTTCAGAAAATGGTAGATGAAGGTAAATACCCAAGTCCGCTTTACTAGGAGAGAGGGTTTAGCCTAAAGATTTATTGATACGGAATTTTGTCTAAAATATGTTGGAGTGAGTTGATGCGCGCACTAATCTTGTGATTGGCGTCAATTTTAGTCCAAGGGGCAATTTCCGTATCGGTTTTCTCAAACATTACCGTTTTGTACTTCGTGTACTCGTCCCAAAGTTCCTGAGCACGCTCATCAACAGGAGTCATTTTCCACTTTTTAAGTGGGTCTGTTTTGATGTCTTCAAACCTTCTTAACTGCTCTTTCTTAGAAATGGAGAAGTACATTTTGATGAGGTAAGTGTCTGCCTGAACCAGCATTTTCTCGAAGTAATTCACATTCTCCATGAAGATGTCATACTGTTCTGGAGTACAAAACCCGTTAACTGGTTCTACCACAGCGCGGTTATACCAACTTCGGTCAAAAAAGACAATTTCTCCGGGCATTGGCAAGCGTTTTACATAACGCTGAAAGTACCATTGGCCGGCCTCTTCTTGTGTTGGTTTTGGCAGAGCCACAATTCTGAAAGTTCGCGGATTAATATGCGCCACGGTTCTTCTAATTGCACCGCCTTTACCCGCAGCATCTCTGCCCTCGTATATAATTACAACCTTTTTCTTGTTGGTTTCTACCCACGCTTGCAGCTTAATCATTTCAGCTTGTAACTCACGAAGCTGAATGTCATATTTTGAGTAGTTGAGCGAACGTTTTAAGTTCACTTTAGAGGACCTGACCAATTGCCTAAGACCAATTTTTGTGTTGAGAATTTCTACATCCTGATTGGTCAAATCAACTTTTTTATCAGCCTTTAAATTAGATGTCAAGTTGCTGCACATGGCGATAGTATCTTACAATTACGTTTGGGTCTGGCTGAAGAACGGTGGTTGCTTCTTCTTTGCCTTTGTAGTCAAATTTTGAGAGCACGTATCTAATACTTTCTAATCTGGCGGTTCTTTTGTTGTTGGTTTTTACAATTATCCAAGGGCTAAAATTGGTGTGGGTTTTAGAGAACATTTGTTCCTTGTAATAGGTGTATTTATCCCACAATTCTTGTCCTTTTTTATCTACAGGACTGAATTTCCAATTTTTAAGCGGGTTTTTTAATCTCGATTTAAACCGCTTGTCTTGTTCCTTTTTGGTGATGGAAAACCAGAATTTAATCAAGATAACACCATCTTCATAAAGCATGTGTTCAAACTCAGGAACTTGCACCATAAATTGGTTGTATTGCTCCTTAGAACAGAAATCCATAACAGGTTCAACAACAGCACGATTGTACCAACTTCGGTCAAAAAAGACAATCTCTCCTGGTTCTGGTAATTGACTAATGTACCTTCTGAAAAACCACTGGCCTTTTTCTACATCAGTTGGTTTATTCAGTGCAACAACCCTAGAAGTTCTGGGATTAAGATGCTCGGTAAAACGTTTAATGCTGCCACCTTTTCCGGCTGCATCTCTTCCTTCAAATAGAATTGCCACCCGCATTTTGTTCTCGTAAACCCATTGTTGCAGATTTACAAGTTGTGCTTGTAGCTTGCTTAACTCCAGTTCGTATTCTCTATTGGCAATGTGTTTAGAAAGCTTTATTCCTTTCTCTTCCGCCAATTTTACCACCTCTTTACGCGAGGTGAGATTCTCCAACTCCTCTTTGCTAAATGCGTTTTTCTTCATGGATACCTAAAGGTAGATTCTAGACAAATTGTTGCAAGTGATTTTGCTCACGTTAGCGAATGTCTCAAGTCACAAAATCAAAGATGGAGCTAAATGAACGGTTGTAAGCTTCCTGATTAAAAGCATACAATTTGGCGGGTTTATGTGCTACTCCTCGCTGCTTTTCATCAAGCGGAATAAGTATGTCGGTACTTAGAATCTTCCTGCGAAAATTGCGCTTGTCCATTTCAAACTCCAGAACAGTTTCGTACAGTTTTTGGAGTTGTCGGAGGGTGAATTTTGCTGGAAGCAATTCAAAACCAACAGGTTCGCTACGCATTCTGAATTGCAGTGCTTTTAATGCTTTGTTTAGAATGAGATTGTGGTCAAACGCCAATTCTGGAACATTTTTGAGATGAATCCATTCGGCTTTTCTAGCAAATGAGTTTGCCGCTGGCGCGAAATCTTCTGGCTTTATTAGCGAGAAATAGCCAATGGTTACCACACGAGCTTCAGGGTCTTTTCGTACGCTCCTCAACCATTCTAAATCGTTTTCGCGCTTTACGCGATTAGGGTCTCCAAATGCCGAAAACTGCGTGAGGTATAAATCGTTCAGACCTGTTAATTCCTTTAAAACTCTGTTGGCCGCGTCATCAAGATTTTCCGTGTTCCGAATTAAATCTCCAGGCAGTTGGAAGTTTTTTCCCTCCGTATTGTCTGGATTGTCTCGTTCAATGAGCAATACTTTCAATCCAGAAACATCAAACCCAAATACAACGCAGTCAACAGATACGTTTGGATTTAGACCTAATGATTGATTTTCCGACATTGAGTTTGGTTGGAGCTAATCGCGTTGGATTACTTAGTGTCAAATTAACACTAACTTGCCTTTCTTTGCAAGCCAAACAAGATTATTACAAGGTTAAATGATACTGATTGCAGATAGCGGAAGCACCAAATGCGACTGGAAATTGATGGACGGAAAGACCGAAGTCGGAGCCGTAAGCACCATGGGATTTAATCCGTTTTTCCACAGCGAATCGATAATTAGCGCCACGTTAAAAGCCCAGCGTTTGTTCACTGATAACGCCAGTGATATTTCTGATGTGTTTATATACAGCGCGGGGTGTTCAAGTCCGGAGCTAAACAAGGTTGTAGAAAACGCTTTACGAACCGTTTTTGTTAAAGCGAATATTCTCGTTGATCATGATGTTTTGGGAGCGGCTTTAGCTGCTTGTCAGGGAGAGGAAGGAGTGGCTTGCATACTAGGAACAGGTTCAAACTCCTGCTATTATAATGGCGAAACGGTGTATGAAGAAATACCATCATTAGCGTACATTTTAGGAGACGAAGGAAGCGGAAGTTGGTACGGCAAACAGGTGCTTCGAGATTACTTATACAAGTTAGAAATGCCCGAAGGATTGAGGCAAAAACTGGTTGACCAAGGCCACACCAAAGATTCGATTCTCGATAATATTTACATGCAAGAGCATGCTAATGTTTACATCGCGTCTTTCATGAAAACGATTTCGGAGTTTAGAGATACCGACTACGTGAAAAACATGGTTCATGAGGGAATGAGAGCATTTCTTGTCCGCCACGTTTGTTGTTTCGAAAAGCACAAAGAAGTGCCTGCTAATT
>JBMYXX010000095.1:0-9450 GCA_049608805.1 Flavobacteriales bacterium
CGATGATGTACTTAGCATTAAGCTATGACCACAGAATTATTGACGGAAAAGAGTCTGTTTCCTTCCTTGTGAAAGTGAAAAACATGCTCGAAAATCCAGCAACTATGTTGTTTGGAGGTAAGACGGGCGAAGAGGTTTTACTAGGGCTTTAATTTTCACCTTTCAAGAGACGATTTCACATCGTCTTTCTTTGTTCTTGATACCGGAATTTCTGCGGAAGAACTTAGTTTAACGCGTGCCTTTGCTCCTCCCACGTACTCGGTTACGTGCTGCATATTGACCAGGTAACTTCTGTGCACGCGGACAAATTGCTCTGCACTTAGCTGCTCCTCTAGCTCAAAAAGCTTCTTACTGATTACAAGCTTTTCGCCACTTAAGGTGTGAAGTTCTGTGTAAGAACCATCTGCCTTTAAGTACAGAATTTCCTCAAATGGAACCAATTTACTCCCGTTAAGGGTTGAGATATTTAGACTCGTCTGTTGTGGAGAACGCTGCTTTTGTTGTTCGCGGAGCCGATCAATAGCCTGTTTCAACCGGGCAACCTCAATGGGTTTCAGCAGATAATCTACCGCTTTAATGCCAAACGCATCTACCGCGTAATCTGCATAAGCCGTAGTAAATACCACCATTGGTCGCTGATCTTCAGCCAAGTAATCGGCTATCTCCATTCCACTTGCTCCAGGCATTTCGATATCGAGAAAAACGGCATTGGGTTGATGCTGTTCAATTTCTAGCAACGCTTGATTGAGATTAGCCGCAGTAAACAGAACTTCTACGTTTTTGCAGTAACGAGCAATGTAATTGACCAGCGTTTGCCTAGCCAAATACTCATCATCTACAATTCCAACTTTCAGCACAGATTCACTCATCTTCTAGCGGAATTGTAATGACAACCTTCGTCCCCACATTTCTACCAGTCGGGTTTGCATCAGAAATCTCAACACGTATCGGGAGCTTTCGTTCTGAATTTAGCAAATCAAGGCGGGTTGCGTTGGCCTTTGTGCCGAACGGTTGATGGTCTGTGTTTCGAAGTTTGGCCGCAGCTTCTCGACCTACACCGTTATCTAATAGGAGAATTTGAAGCGAAGAAGAATCGAGTAACAAAATCTTCACCGAAACTCGCTTATCCCCATCCAAATGAAACAGCCCGTGTTTCACGGCATTCTCCACGTAAGGTTGAATCATTAATGACGGAATTTTAAGTTCTTCCGCGTTGACTTTAGGGTCAATCTGAATTTCATAATTGAACTCTTCGCCAAATCGTACCGCTTCCAGATCAAGGTACATTCTTAGCATTTCTAGCTCTTCGACTAGCTTGATTTCATTCTGATTGCTGAATTCGAGCAGCTTACGCATCAACCTCGAAAAAAGTCCCATCGCTTGGTTCGCCTTCTCCTCCATTCCCAAACTGAACAACCCTTGAACAGAATTGAGCGCGTTGAACAGAAAATGTGGATTGAGCTGCGCTCGAAGTGCTGTCAACTGCGATGTTCTTGCATTTTCCAACAGTTGATTTCTTTCTTCGGCAATCGCCAACGATTTTCTGACCGAACGCATCCGTAAGGAGTAAAGTGTAAAACCCAGCAGAAAGAGCAATACTCCAACCGAAGCCATAAACGTATTGGTGGCATACCAAGGTGGTAATACGTTAAACGCAAGTGTTTTCGCCTCGCTTCGATTTCTTTTCGAATCAATTATGGAAACTTCCAATTCATACCTTCCCTCGCTCAACGAGCGTAGTTTGAAGTTGCCATCATCGCTTGTTTCAGTCACTTTCCCAGCTGGTCCATTGAGTTGATAATCGTACGTAATATCTCCTCTGCTTTCTGGCGAAATTCCCGCAAACTGGAACTCTAAATTCCGTTGGTCATAGGCAAGTTTGTACGGCTGATTTTCAAAAGTGGTTTCCTCGCCATTTACGAGAACAGATGCCATTTCAAGCCTTGGGTTTGAGTTTGCACCAGCACTTTCCAACGGTAAAAGGTAGATGCCATCAAAAGAGCTTACAGCAATGGTGTTTCTGTAAACATCAATAGCTGTCAGGTCGGTTTTGGGCAACCCATCTGCAGTGCTGAATCTGGTCCAACGCTTTTCAGCAAAAGAATAGCTAAGCAACTGATTATTGAAGAGGAGAAGAAGCCATTTTCCAGTATGTATCATACGCAATGGAGGTTGCTCCGATTGCATTGAAGTTGGAACTGCAATCGTTTCTGCTACCTCTGTATTTCGCAGTCGAAAAATCGAATCGTTCGGACTGTAGCACCAAACATTTTTGGCGTCATCGGTAGCCAACAAATAGGGTGCTCTACCCTCGAAATTTGGAATGGCAGACTCGTTCAAATACAGGTTGCATTTGGTCAAAAGCCACGCATTATTGTTCGCGTCAAACGCAAAATCAATAGGTCGGCAGCTATCTGGCGGAAACTGTTTGTCGATGACGTTGAAGATTCCATCATCATCAACCGATATTCTCCATAACCTAATGTGTGATAGAACAATTAGATTTCCGAGCGAATCTTCCTTGAGCTTTTTAAAGTTCCCTAGCGGGATTTTGTCTCTCTGCCTTAAGTCTTTACCTAAAGAATAGAGTTCTCCAAAACTCACGTAAGTAAAATCCGAAGTGCTAGAAAAACCAACAAGTTCTCCTTGCCTGGATACGTTAGAAGCGAATGTGTTTTCTACCTGACCGCTTGAAGAACCCATTCTATACAGCGCACCACCATTATCGCACGCAAGCAAACTCCCGTCATTGGCAAAATTCACTCGCATAATTTGGTTGTCGTTGAGCCCTTGCTGTTTGCCAATTCTCTTGGCTTCCAGATTTGGGATGACAATAACTCCATCAGAAAGCGTGGCGAACCAATGCACACCACTCTCCGATTCTACCACATCAGAAACGGGAGTTCCTGGTAAAAACCACTTGGAAGAATCGACCAAAAACGCGCCATCATAACCGATAACCCAGAGCCCGGCAGAAGTGTGTTTGATTCCCGTAAGCTTTGAGGGTGGCTGCATTGGTCTGTGCAGCGCAACACACACAGTATCATAACCATTTGGTTGCATCTCCAGCACCAATCCAACATCAAAGAAATAGCGGTAGTAGGTGTTGTTGGCAAAAGAGATCAGGGAAGAGCCGATTTCATCCAAAGACTGCAATTCACTCCCTGATGGAAGATGCTCCACTTTATCTCCCAATTTATACGTCTCCCCACCAACTGCACTAACCCCGTCTCGTTTGGTTTGGTAAATCACTTCCGCACTATCTCGATCGGGCAGAAAACGCACCAATTCAGCACGCGTTAGTACATAAACTGTGTCGTTGACGTTCTGTACCGCTCGTATTTTATTGCTAAACGTATGTTTAATGCTAATGGAATCAACGTTTGCAGTAAACAGAGAATGCTCAAAATCTGTACACCAGACCTCTCCATTATTTCTAATGCTGATATAGCTTCGGTCTCCAACAGCATTTTTTCCTTCGGGTCGGTGTATCTGGTTTCCGTCATAGTAAACCAATCCATTCTGCGTGCCCATCCACAATCTTCCGCTTGCATCCAATTCCAAGTCATAAACCATAGAAGAAGGAAGTCCATCTGCCGTACCTAAACTCCAAGAAACAGCTGGTTGCGCCAGCGATTCTGCAAAGGCAAAGAGTAGTAGCGGAAGTAAGAACCGTTCCATCGGCACAAATAAAACCATTAAACCGCCCTATTTAGAGGGTGATATTTCCATTTATGGGTTGAGCAATACCACTCATGGGTTTGTGCTATTCTGGCCGCTGAACCCAAGGTAGTTTTGGGGTTCAAATTCGAAAATTCAACACAATGAGAAAGACAATTTTAGGTATGGCAGCGGCAGCGCTGATGTTTGCTGGTTGCAGTAAAGAAGAGTTGGTTGACGAAACTATGCCAAGCGAGGGTGTAAGTAGCATTGCATCTGCTCCAGGACAGGAAAAAGCAATTTTCAATCCGAATGCACCAAGAATCTGGTTCAACAATAACCAAGGACGAATGGTATTGCGACTTGGAGGTCCGATTGGAAATCTTCCAAAAGATTGTAGACCAAAAGGGAGCATTTCTTTTAGGGCTGCTGAAGGTTCTGATGACGTGCAAACGATGGAGGCTTCACTTTGCAGAATTGGTAACTCTCGTTTTTATCGGTCAGCTAGAAACACTTTTGAGTTCAGTGAAGAAGATTTCTTCTCGCTTGTTGATTTTAAAGTGGACTGGAATGATGAAGATGATACGCCTCAAGAAGTTTCAGGAAGCCTATTCCTTTACCCATCTGGAAGAACGGTTGCGCAAAACCCAAGACTAGCTAGGCTAAGAGTTGGACCTCAACTTCAGACAGGCTCTGGTGCCAATGGCAAAAACTGGCGAATGATTATTGCAGACGACCCGACTCAAACTGTATCGTCCGTATCGGTTAAGGCTGCTGCAATGGTTGACGAAGACGGACAGGTAATTGATGGGGAAGACTTACCAGCATTTGAGTTAGAGCAGACGCATTTCAACCAAAACCTTGGGTTAACCCGATTTGTGGGTCGTCAGCTTAATGCAGAAGTAAGCCGCAATTACGAAGTGTCTTTAAACGGGTCTGGTACTTATGGTGTTGATTTCTTGGATGAAGAAACAAACGCTGTCATCCTCTCTAAATACACTATTGCCGATGTTTCTGATGAAACGGTAGGTGTGGTTGTAGCAGATGAAGTTGATGAACCCGAATTCCTCGGAACAGCACTCCGTAGTAAAACTGGTGAGAGCTGGGCTTACGAAGTTGCCATTGCTGATCTGGGTGATTGGGTTGAAAGTGCATCTGCTACTATCACTTACTCCGACCCAAAAGGCTTCAATACAAGTGAAGCTCAGTTCGACCTACAGTTGGTGCGAACAGAAGGTAATCTAAAAGTTTTCCGTGCAGAAGGGCTTTTCCTTGAAGGATTAGAGCCGGGAACAGAGGTTCAAGCACTGGTTTCAAGTAATGGGAAAGGGACAAAAAAGGCTTCTACGCAAATCGTTTCAACAGCATCAATATCATTGCTGTAATCAATCACAAGGAGACAAAAAAAGCATGAAAAAAATAATCACAACAACCTTGGCCAGTGCGTTATTCGCGTTGGTTTCTCAAGCACAGACTGGTCACGATTTTTACGTGCAGGATATGTCTAATCAGGGCTACGAGCCATTTTCAAGCATCAATGTTCAGGAAGGTGATGTTATCCGCTTCTACAATGGAGCGGGAGGCACCTACAACTTCGAAGTGGTAGACCAAAACAATCAACCCAACTTTGAAGTCCCTGGAGTTCCAGCAAATCAGGAAATATATAGCGTTACGATTGATGCAAACTATCCATCTTACTCAACAATTACAGTGAGTGAGTACGTGTTCTCCCCTTCGGTTATCAAAGACGTGGAAATCAATTTCAGCCCATCAACCACAAGTGTTGGTGAGGTGGAAAGCAGCATCAACATCTACCCGAATCCAGCAAACAATTTCTTGAGGATTGACTCAGAACATCCTGTGCGCGAAGCAGTGATTCAGAATGCTGAAGGTAAGCTGATTCAGCTGCAAGATGTTTCCAATACCATTGATATTTCTTCTTTGCCAACTGGTGCTTACATCGTACGCTGTACACTAAATGATGATAAGGTCATTACCAAGAAGTTCATTAAAAACTGAATCATAAACCAGTAAAAACACATTCAATGAATAGAAATCTACTTTTTTCAGCTCTTTTCTTATTTGCAGCACAGCAGATAAACGCGCAAGATGTGACCTTCGGACTTGTTTCGAAATATACTTTCGACAATCAAGATGTAACTGACGAGGTCGGTGCAAACGATGGTGGAGCGCAAGACGTATCCTATGCTAGTCCGGGTTTCGGAAGTTCAGGGAGTGCTATTTTCTTTGATGGTTACGACCCAAATGGGCAATTCCAAACAGTCGCGCTGGCGGGTGTAGGAGGCGACATCATCGATATCTCGCAGTCCTTTACAATATCATTCTGGTTCAACTTAACAGGGTTTAACCCGAACAGAAATATGGTGTTACTCTCTTCCCGTGGTAATGTAGCAGGACAAGAGGCTGGCGGTATTGAATTTACCTTGAATGGCGCAGACAATACCTTGAACGTTTACGGCCGGTCTATATCCGGAGGGTTTACGCTCGAATACCAATTGACGAGTCCTGAGATTCAAAACACACTGACGTGGTACTTTGTAACACTCACGAGAAACAACGCTGGCAGCTACAAGCTCTATTTGAACGGAAGTGAGGTTGATGAACTGACAACTGCAAACGTAGCTGAACAAAACAACCTATGGTCCATTGGTTGTACGCCAAATGTTCCAGTAAGAGAATTCCAAGGAAGCATAGATGAAGTGCGTTTCTACGATAGAGTAATATCAAGTGGCGAAGTAAACCAACTCTACAACTACACACCTATGACGGTTTCCATTGATGAGGCAGAGGCAAACAGCGGTATCCGTGTTTACCCGAACCCAACGAATGATGTGCTGAATTTTACCATAAGCGAAAGGTCGGTGTACACGCTTCTAGATATATCAGGAAAGACTATTATGACAGGTTTCGTAAACTCAGGTCAGTCATTAGATGTAGCTAGTCTGGTTGACGGTATGTATGTTGTAGAAGTTAGAAATGGGAATCAGTTGAACCGATTCAAGGTTCTAAAGAAGTAATCCAACCTCTCTGCAAAGAATTAGAAAAACATGCTTGAAAACCCAGCAACTATGTTGTTTGGAGGTAAGACTGGGGAAGAGATTCTCCTCGGCCTTTAAGAGGGCATAACCTTTTCCGACACTTCTTTCAGAACACGCTCTACTGCCGGGCAAACAGATTCGTTCTGCATGTGTAAGTCAAGCAATTGATGTTGCTTTACCCTATCCGTGTGCGGATAATCTTTACAAGCTTTTGGCCGATGCTCGTAAATAGAACAATAATTGTCCGCGCCTAGAAATGGGCAAGGCATTGACTCAAACACCTGGTCTCCGTCTTCATCTACACGAACGTATTGGGCAGCAAAATCAACCTCCTTCATACGTAGGTGTTTAGAAACTCGTTTAATGTCGGTGTCTGTTAAAAGCGGCCCAGTGGTGGTGCAGCAATTGGCGCACTCTAAACAATTAATGCACGAAAACGCATTATCGTGCGCTTCGTGCATTAAGATATCTAGCTTACGCGCTTTAGTTCGCTTAAGCTGATTTAGCAGTTTCTTCTTGGCCTCGGCTTCTTTTGATTTTCGCTTCTTGGCCATGAAAACTTCAGTTATTGAATAAGACCAATTTTACCCGTAGTAAGAACTTTATCGTTCTGAGTAAGTGTGTAAATGTAAACTCCAGTATTAAGATTAGCGAAAGTTGCTTTTTCAGAGCCCGAAATCGTTCTGCTAAAAACAGCTCTTCCACTTACATCGGTGATGTTAAGTTTAGCCACCTCAGAGCTTGGTGCTTTCCAAGTAATTGAGTTTCCAGCCACTTCAAAGCTGTAACCAGCAACAACATCTTCAATGCCTGTTGCAATGCTAGACAATGCTTCGTTTACAGCAGTTAGCATAGCCGTGTAATTGCTGGCTGAAACATAGCTTCTGTCGGGTCTGATAATTCTGTATTCTGGTTGATACTGAACGCTAAACTGAGCAGCAACTGAAGACGCTTCTCCAATTACAGGAAAAGGAATCATCTCTGAGTTCCTGTAGCTAATTGCATCAGCGTTCGTCTCGTTAGCATCTCTATCTAGCGCCCAGAAAACAACTGGGTCGCCATTGGTTTGAAAACCGTTATAAATGGCTACAACCTCATCGGCCGTGTTGTGGCAAATGCCACACCAGTCTGTGAAGAATTTAAGAACAACAACATTACCCGCATCTAGCTCGGTAAAAAGGTCTCTGTTAACCCCATCAACATCATCAATATTAACGTTGGTTGCGGTTTGAGCGTTAGCAGTTAAAGAAAACGCAATCAGAATTAATGTAAAAAGTCTCATGTTTAAATATTTTAAGCGAAAGTATAACTGAGCCTAAACTGAAATCGGCTTTCGGCCGACAATCGTTAGCCATTAACTGCAACAACCTCAGAAACCTCTCCAGGAAGTCTAGATTTAAGCAGCGTTTCAATCCCGTTTTTTAGTGTTACTGTTGATGAAGGACAACCGCTACATGCACCTCTAAGAACCACATTTACCACTCCTTTTTCGTACGCCTGAAATGTGATATTACCGCCATCTTGCGCTACAGCTGGTGCAATTTCGGCATCAAGAATTGCTATAATCTTCTCTTCTAAGTCTGTTGTTGGTTCTGAATGAACCGATGTTGCAGCAATTTGCTCTTCTGTTTGATGTGTTCCCTCGGCAAGTTCGGTTACCACAGCCGCACCAGTATTTAGATAATCACGAATAAACTCGCGAAGCTCCATCACCACGTCTTCCCAAGAAACCATATCCGACTTCATAATGGTTATGAAATTGGATTGGATGAATACTCCTGTAACAAACGGGAACCCGAATAATTTCATCGCCAACGGGCTTCCTTTGGCTTCATCCATGCTGGTATATTCCGCCAATCCATCATCCAACAAAACCTTGTTAGCCACATATTTCATTGTGGTAGGATTAGGCGTACTTTCTGCGTAGATCGTAAATGGTACTGTTTTTTCCATGTGTTATTCTATGATAATTCTTCTGCGAAGAACGCCTTTATCGGTAGATACAGAAAGCAGATAAACTCCTTTTACATAAGAGCTTAAATCAAACTCTTTTCTCCAATAATTACGTTGGTCAGCATTCTGCTGATAAACCCGCTGACCGAGAACATTGTTCAAGTCGATTGAAATTTCTGATGGTTCATCGAGTTCAACCTCTACGGTAAACAACCCCGTATTTGGATTTGGATATACTGAGAGTTGTTCTTCTGAAAAGGCTTCTTCAATTCCAACGCCAAACGGCACCACAACAATTGTTTGAGAAACATTGGTGGTGCAATTGTAATTGATGGCGGTAAGTATGATTGTATAGGTTCCTTCATTAGAATACACGTGTATAGGATTCACGGTTGGATCAAGAGCAGTTCCATCGCCAAAGTCCCAGCTGTACTCTTCGGCATTTAAACTGGTATTGCTAATCTCAACGGTACCCAAACCAGAAAGTACAACCGTATCTGTGTTTGTAATGAACGAAGCGGTTAAGCCAAGCTGAGGGCAGTCCCAATTTACATCAACCGTAGAGTAGGCGGTATCTGAACAGATTCCGTTTGAAGCAACCATAAATACTGGGCGCATTCCGATTGCCTCAAAGGCATGACTTGGGTTTTGCAGCATTACTACATCCGAACCGTCACCAAAATTCCATGTCCATTCATTAACCGCTGGAGTGGTTAAATCTTGAAAAGAAACTGCCGCACCAATTGTTACCGATGTTGGCCCTGTAAAGTTTGCATTG
>JBMYXX010000096.1:0-9449 GCA_049608805.1 Flavobacteriales bacterium
GTTTAATGATGTCTAACCACCAGTCTTACATCGATATTTGGATTATTCCCAAGTATGCAATTACAGTTTTTGTAGCTAAAGCTGAAGTAAAAAAAATGCCAGTAGTTGGTTGGGGAGCAAGCGCAGTAAACACGGTTTACGTAGATAGAAACGACAAGGACAGCCGGACTAAAACCAAGAATGAGATTACTGATCGGATTAAAAATGGAAGGTCGGTTATCATTTTTCCGGAGGGAACAACGGGTTCCGGAAAGGGACTTTTGCCGTTGAAACCTGGGATGTTTCATGTTGCTGCAGCGAATGGATTTCCAATCATTCCAACGGCAATTTTTTACGAGAACTCAGATTTAGCGTGGTTTGGAGATGATGGAATGGGCGAAAATTTCTACCGTAATTTCAGAAGATGGTCAACCACAGCACATATCGTTTTTGGTGAACCAATGATTGGTTCCGATGGAGAAGAGTTAATGGAACGATTTAGAGTTTGGGAATTGAAGCAGTTGGAGAGGTTAGAGAAGGAGTTTGGGAGTTAGATTCTACGGTAATTTTTCTGGACTTTGCGATGAATGAAAAATCGCCATGACATAAACTAACTGTTCTTCATCGTCAACAGTAAACAGAATCAGATAAGGGAATTTTCCAGTTGGGAGTGCTCTATAATCCTTATAGCGGATTTGGTAATTGGGGTTCCTGCTAATAGCTTGGAGGTAATGGTCTATGGTGAGTTTAAATCTTTCGCCTAACCCAACTAATTGCTGATCGTAATAATCGATAGCATCCTGAATATCTAAAATGGCTCTGGGTTCAAGAATTACCTCAAACGCCATTTTATTTCTTTTTGGTTTTTAGTTGAGCTTTTGCGGCCTCCCAATGCACAAAATCTTCCTTGCGCATTGTGGCTCTTCGGTCGTCTAAAATTTTCTTTTGCTCATATGTTAGGGCTGGTTCTTGAACAGAATTTGTGGCTGCCTCATCTTCAAACGAAACAGTTATGCCCATTTCTTTAGCAACCTTCAGAAGAAGCTCAACCTGCTTAGGGTCATTACTCGATAATTTGACAATTCTGGTCATATGCAAAGTATGTTATGTTCGAAGTTACAATATTCAATTTGAAGCAAATGCACCAACCATACGGATTTCCTACTTCTGCTTCGGGTCCAAAATATCTTCCAACTTCACAGTCATAAAACTGATGGTTGAATAACCGTCTTTCTCAAACAAAACACCAATTTCTCCATTAGGTAAAACAGCCATTGAAGAGTATGCAAATCCGCTTTTGTACACGGTCTTTCGATGTGGCCAAGTTGCTCCATTATCCGTGCTTGCGTAAACAGTTCCGCGCAAGCGTCTTGTTCGGTGCCGAGGGTTGCAGAATAGGAGCGTAGTGTCGTTGTATTGAATAAAGCTCCCTTGGCATTGGGGCTCTAGTAAAGCTTTCTCGTCTTGTACATCTGACCAAGTTTGACCGCCATCCTCACTAAAAGCAACTTTGCGCTTTCGGTTGCCAGACTCGCTTCTAGCGTTAAGCATCAATCGGCCATCGGCCAATTCAACCATTTGCACTTCGTTTGCCCAGCCGCGTATCTTCTTTTTATAAGGAGCCAATTCTCCTTTTGTCCAAGTTGTACCACCATCATCAGAATAAGCAGCATACACGAACCACTTTCCCCATGGTCCTTGGTTAAAAGGCATAACCAACCTTCCTGCATGATTGCCTTTTTTGAGTTCAATTCCAACGCCTGGGCCGGTTGCTACAGATGTAGCTTCTGGTCGTTTCACCTGGGCCGTAATGTCTTCTGGTTCGGACCAAGTTTTGCCTTCATCATCAGAATACGTGACTAGCGTTTTACAAATTTTCTCTCCTTCCAAACCCGGCAACGCCCGTTTTTCTCCGTAGTCATCAGCATAGCGTTGGTACATCAGAATTATTCTGCCATCTTCTCTAACCACAGCCTGCGGATTATTCAGTGCGTTTTTACCGTCTTCATCAACCAAAATAAGATTACTCCAAGTCTTGCCGCTATCTGTGCTGCGTTTAAGCACAATGTCGTTTTGAGCATGATCAGAAAGCATGGCTCTTCCTTCAGAAAACGCCAATAAAACACCTGTCGTTGTACTCACTAAAGAAGGAATACGGTAATTTTTGTAGCCTTCAGTCTTCTTCTCAAAAACGTTAACAATGGCAGCTTCTTGGGCTAAAGCATTGAGCATAAACAGGCTCAGAAAAAGGGTCAAAATGCGCATTGGGTGAAATTACGTTTTGCTATGCTGACAATTCTCATGGATTACTAATGAGTATTCAGATACATTTCCTTGAGGAACATAGTTCTAAATTTGAGCAACTTTGAATGAAAATGTGGGTTATTAGAATGATGACGTCTAGAATTGTTTTGTTTATCGCTACGATAACCGTAGCTGCCATTGCGCTTACAGGATGCAACGAGGATAGTGATGATAGCTACGTTACCACACCTTATGAATTGCAACTTCCTGCGGGATTGCCGCCAATGGACCAGTTTATTCCTGCTGATAATCAGATGACCGTTGAAGGTGTTGCTTTGGGTAGAAGACTGTTTTATGACCCGATACTCTCTGGCGATGATTCACAAGCTTGCGCAGATTGTCATGCACAAGAAGATGCGTTTTCAGATACACGCCCTTTTAGCGAGGGAATAGACGGAAGTTTAGGCGACAGAAACGCAATGGCCATCATTAATTTGGGCTGGAATCAGTTTGGGTTTTTCTGGGATGGGAGAGAAGCAACACTCGAAGACCAAGCACTGAAACCAGTTACAAATCCTATTGAAATGAATGCTACTTGGCCCGAAGTTGAGGCCAAATTAAATGCTCATTCAGAATACCCAGAATTGTTCAAGAACGCGTATGATGTTGATTATATCGATTCGCTGCATGTGGCTAAGGCCATTGCTCAGTTTGAACGAACGCTTATTTCCGGAAATTCTCGCTTCGACAAGTGGTATAATCAACAAGCAATTCAGCTTACAGAACAAGAATTGAGAGGGTTTGTGCTATACACAACCGAAGAAGCAGACTGCTTCCATTGCCACGGACTTGGGGCGTTTATGACCGACAATAGGTACCACAACAATGGAATGGATACGGATTTTAGTTCTGACGAAGGGCGCTTTAAGGTTACCGGAAATGAAGCTGACAAAGGAAAATTCCGCACACCAACCCTAAGGAATATTGAACTTACGGCACCATACATGCACGACAGCCGTTTCTTCACCTTAGAACAGGTGGTTGAACATTACAGCGAGCACGTGGTTGCTTCCTCAACGTTAGATCCATTAATGGAGTTAGTTGGAGTAGGAGGAGCACAACTTACGCAAGACGAAAAAGCAGATTTGGTAGCGTTTCTTAAAACATTCACTGACGAAGATTTCATCAACAACCCAGAATTTTCAAATCCAAATCCTTGATTTGAACCATTTTTAACTGAAAGAATCCAATTTAAAATGAAGAAGTATTTCGGAATATTAATCTTAACCGCAGTAGCCTTAGGTGGTTGTAATAAAGATGGTTGTGTTGATCCAACGGCACTCAATTACGACTCAAAAGCAGAAAATGACGATGGAAGTTGCGTTTATCTAGCTCAGAATTTAAACATGCATGTGCACTCTAAATTGGGTGCTAATGATTTTGCTTACAACACAGAGGCGACAACAGATGGTGGGAGGAAAGTGAAATTTACTCGCATTCAAATGTATGTTGGTGGATTTACCTTCAACGGTAATAGCGGCCAAACTGTGGTTGAAGATTCCGAAGCCTTAATTAAACCAGAGGTTTCTATGTACGAACTAGGCTATTTGCCAGAAGGAACGTTCAACAGCATTAGTTTTCATGCTGGGGTTGATAGTGTTTCAAATCATTCAGACCCAGCTACTTTTCAAGGTGCCAGCGCGCTTTCTTCCAACAACCCAGACCACATGCATTGGGGTTGGGATCCAGGCTATATTTTTTACGTTTTGGAGGGTGAAGCAGACACTACTGCAGGAATGAATGGAGATGTTAATGCTCCGTTTATTTTTCATGTTGGAATGGATATGCACAAGGTTGATTTGGCATTCGTAAAGGAGGTAAATTCTACGGGTAACGGAGTAACCATTCATACAGAAATTGATTGGTTAAAACTGCTTGACGGAACCAATATGACGGGAGAAGTTGATTCTCGTTCTACGCACACTATGAACAATCCGCCATTAGCTGCGCTGATGGTTTCTAATATCGATGATGCCATCAGCATTCATCAATAAAGAAACACGACATTCTTTAAAAGCAATCGGAGTTTCGATTGTGATGGTGTTGCTAATAGCTGGTTGCTCTAAAACTCCAAATGCGCCTTACGAGTTGGCAATTCCAAGCTGGTTTCCTGAAATGGAAATTCCTGAAGAAAACCAGCTTACTCATGCAAGAGTTGAGCTTGGAAGAAAACTCTTTTACGAACCGCTTTTGTCCTCAGATTCAAGTGTTTCGTGTAGCAGCTGTCACCTTCAAGAAAAAGCCTTTTCCGACTTTACTGCTCAAAGTTCTGGCGTTAATGGCATTGTAGGAACCCGAAATGCACCAACGTTGGCAAACATCGGTTACTCGACTTCATTCTTCCATGATGGCGGAGTGCCTACATTAGAATTGCAATCTCAATCGCCAATTTTCTCTGCTGATGAAATGAACTTTACCATAGCTGGTTTTCTAGCCAGAATTGAGAACAATCAGGAGTATAAGCTGATGTTTCAGGAAGCTTACAATAGAGCACCAGATGCATTCGGGATTTCCCGGGCAATTGCATGTTTTGAAAGAACCCTAATTAGCGGAAATTCTCGTTTTGATCAGTACGAATATCAAGATAAAAAGGACGCGCTAACTGAACAGGAAATCCGAGGTAAAGACCTCTTTTTCTCTTCAGAAACCGAATGTTCTTCTTGTCATGTTCCGCCACTTTTTACCGACTATTCATTCCAGAATATTGGTCTATATACTACCTACATCGATTCTGGTAGAGCAAAGATTTCCCGATTAACGGAAGACAGAGGAAAGTTCAAAACACCTACGTTAAGAAATATTGAGCTGACCGCACCTTACATGCACAACGGTAGTTTAGTAACGTTAGAAGAAGCTGTTGAGCACTTTAATGCGGGTGGAGTTGGTCATCCAAATCAAAATCCAATGGTCAAGCCACTAGGTCTTTCTGAACAAGATAAAGCTGATTTGGTTTCTTTTTTAAAGACACTTACAGACCATGATTTCGTATCCAATGCAGCGTTTTCCAATCCGAATTAAGAGGCGTTAAATCTGCATTTAGTCTAAGTATCTTCGCGTTAAGTTTTTAAGATGGAAATAGCAGGTTGGATAATGGCATTGGTAATCGGGTTAACGCTCGGTTTATTGGGGGGGGGTGGTTCTATTCTCACGGTTCCTGTGCTGGTTTATATGTTGGGAATTGACCCTGTAGTTTCGACAGGATATTCACTTTTTATTGTTGGGCTTTCAGCCATGTTTGGCGCCTATTCGTACTACACAAAATCGCTGATTGATATAAAAACGGCAATTGTTTTTGGTATTCCAGCAATTATCGGGGTCTATGTTTCACGTATGTTTTTGGTGCCGGCCATCCCGCAAGAACTTTTCACCTTAGGAGACTTTACGCTAACCAAAAGCATTGGGATAATGGTGCTTTTTGCAGTGATGATGATTGCCGCATCGGTATCTATGATTAAAGGCCGAAAAGACCGAGAAGTTGACCCCAATCGTAAGTTTAATTATCCACTAATTTTAGTAGAAGGATTGGTAGTAGGAGTGCTTACCGGAGTTGTTGGCGCAGGAGGCGGTTTTCTCATCATCCCAGCACTAATCGTTTTGTCAGATTTACCCATGAAAATGGCCGTGGGAACATCACTTTCCATCATAGCAGTTAAGTCGCTTTTAGGGTTTATTGGTGAAGTTCAAAACCATTCTCCAGATTGGGTGTTCTTATTAAGTTTTACGGCACTCGCTGTTGCAGGAATTTTTATTGGCACAAAACTGTCGAATATCATTTCTGGAAGCAGGCTAAAACCCATATTTGGGTGGTTTGTCTTAATAATGGGAGTTTACATTTTGGGACGAGAGCTCATATTTTAAGTTAGAATATTGAAATGAAAATTGAACAATTATACACGGGCTGCTTGGCAGAAGCGGCTTATTATATAGAGTCTGACGGTGAAGTGGCCATTATTGATCCGCTACGAGAAACCAAGCCATATTTAGAAATGGCCAAGGCCGATGGCGCCAAAATCAAGTACATTTTTGAAACGCATTTTCATGCAGATTTTGTTTCTGGCCATGTTGATCTAGCCAAAGAAACCGGTGCTACCATCGTTTTCGGCCCAACGGCCCAAACTGGTTACGACATTCATGAAGCAACCGATGGAGAGGAATTTAAAGTCGGTAAGCTTACTGTCAGAGTTCTGCATACACCGGGTCACACATTAGAATGTTCCACTTTTTTATTGTTGGATGAAAACGGAAAAGAGCATTGCATTTTCTCTGGAGACACACTTTTTATTGGTGATGTTGGAAGACCAGATTTAGCCATAAAAAGTGGTGTAACTCAGAATGATTTGGCTGGAATGCTTTACGATTCACTTCGGGAGAAGATTATGCCGTTACCAAACGATGTAATTGTTTACCCCGCTCATGGAGCTGGTTCTGCGTGTGGTAAAAATATGAGCAAGGAAACCTTTGATTCTCTAGGACATCAGAAAGAAGTGAATTACGCTTTGCAGGATATGACCAAAGAGGAATTCATTACGCAAGTAACCGATGGAATTCTTCCGCCACCAAAGTATTTTCCTAAAAACGCTATGCTTAACAAAACTGGCTACGCTGGCATAAACGAAGTTGTTGGAAACGGAAATACACCATTGAGTTTAGAATCGTTTAAGACAGAAATAGCAAATGGAGCCTTGGTTCTAGACACAAGAAAAGCGCAGGTTTTCAATAAAGGATTTGTTCCTAATTCTCTGTTTGTTGGCGTTAAAGGTGGTTTTGCTGTATGGTTGGCTACACTGGTTGAAAATTTGAATCAACGCATTGTATTCATTGCAGAAGAAGGTACGGAAGAGGAAGTAGTTGTTCGTGCAGCAAGAGTTGGTTTCGACAACATTGCAGGTTTCTTAGAAGGCGGAATTCAAACTTGGACAAACGCAGGAGAGGCAGTTGATACAATTGAATCCATTCAACCAGAAGACTTCGCGAAGCAAACTACTAACCGTACAGTTTTAGATGTGCGAAAGCCAGGAGAATACGAAGCTGAACACGTAGAGAAAGCTGAAACCTTTCCGCTCGATTATATCCGAGCTAATGTTTCTGATTTAGATAAAAACGGAGAGTACTTTGTACACTGCAAAGGCGGTTATCGTTCTATGATTGCTAGCTCAATTTTAAAAGCAAACGGAGTTAACAACATAATAGAAGTTATTGGTGGAATGGATGCCATTCTTAAAACCGATGCTCCTACCACCCAATTTGTATGTCCATCAACTTTATAAAACCATTGAAATGAAATTTGCAATTATTGGAGCACTTGTAGTCATCGCGTTGCTAATAGTTTCTTGCTCTTCTGGTCAGAACAAACCGAAGGAAGGAACTGTGGCAGAAGATGTAAATGTTGAACAGTTTCAGGAGCGAGGTGCTGACGCACAGCTATTGGATGTGAGAACACCTGGCGAGTGGAATGAAGGAATAATTGAAGGTGCAATTATGTCTGATTTTTACGAAAAAGGATTTGAGGCTAGCCTTGCAACGTTAGACAAGGAAAAAGCGGTTTACGTTTATTGTCGTTCTGGCGGTAGAAGCGGTAAAGCCATGGCTATTATGAATAAACTTGGGTTTAAAGAAGTTTACAATTTGGCTGGCGGTATTGGTGCTTGGAACCAAGCAGCCAAACCTACCGTAAAGCCTTAGTATGAAAAGAGCCTTTTATTTAGCATTTAGCCTGTTTTTAGGAATTATTTTGGTGCAAAGTTGTGCCGATAAGAAGCCTAAACCCATCAAAAAGAATGTACAATACGTTTCTGGGGCAGATGAGGTAACATACCTCAAACTAGGTCATGAAATAGCCGATACAGTTCAAAAAACCTTAAAGCTGAACCTGTTAGAAGCTATAAAGGCTGGAGGACCGTTGAAAGCAGTTACTTTCTGTAATTCTAGGGCCTTGGACTTGACAAGCACATACTCTCGCAAGTACAACACGGAAGTAAAGCGCGTAACGGACAGAAACCGTAACCCGAAAAATGCGGCTAATGAAATGGAGCTTAAGGTGCTGGCTGATTTTAACGATAAGCTAGAAAAAGGCGAGCCACTTTCGCCAAAAATTGCGATTGATTCTGAAGGCCGAAAACACTTTTACGCACCCATTTTCACGGGAGGAATGTGCTTGTCATGCCACGGAAATCCAAAAAACATTCAACCAGAAACTTTGGCGGTTATTGACAGCCTTTATCCTAAAGACAACGCTACAAATTACACTGTAGATGAGCTGCGCGGTTTGTGGAGTATTAAGTTTAAAAACAGCTAAATCATGGCAACCTTTTCAGAGCTTATTGATTCAGAAAACCCAGTTCTAATAGATTTTTTCGCAACATGGTGTGGCCCATGCAAAGCCATGGGGCCAATTCTTCAAGATGTTTCAAAACAAATTGGTGATGGTGCCAAGATTTTGAAAATTGATGTTGACAAGAACCAGAAAGCAGCGGCTAAATACCAGGTTCAGGGAGTGCCAACGCTCATGGTTTTTAAGAAGGGTAAAATAGTTTGGAGACAAAGTGGAGTGGTGCTTGCCAATCAGCTGGTAGAAATACTTAAACAACATATGTAATGGATTTGCTCGAGGTTTTCTTCGGAGCAATACAATCTTACTGGGGTTTTATTGTAAGCGAAATATTCCTGTCTTACGATTACAAACCCATTTATCACAATTACTTCTACGGGTTAATTGCAGTCAGCCTTTTCGTTTGGTTGTTGGAAGTATCTTTTCCATGGAGAAAAAATCAATCAGCCATTAGAAAAGACTTTTGGCTAGATGGGTTCTATATGTTCTTCAACTTCTTCATTTTTGGGTTGATGATAAGTGGGTTTTACGCCTTGCTAGAAAACGCCTTTGCTTCTGCAGGAATTACGCTTCAATCTTTATCGCTGTTCAATTTGGCAACATTTCCACTTTGGTTGCAGCTACTCATATTCTTTATTCTGAATGATTTTCTGCAATGGTTTACGCACGTTCTGCTACATCGGTTTGATGTATTGTGGCGGTTTCATAAAGTGCACCATTCGGTACAAGAAATGGGTTTTGCCGCACATTTACGATACCATTGGATGGAGAATATTTTCTACAAGCCATTAAAAACCTTAGCCGTAATGCTAGTGGGAGGTTTTGAACCAGAACAAGC
>JBMYXX010000097.1:0-9398 GCA_049608805.1 Flavobacteriales bacterium
TTAAGTCTTTGAATACTGGAGATGCGCACGTTTATGGTGTTGATGCATCCTTAATTGGAAATGGCCAGTTCTCTAAATGGTTTGGAGTTAACGTTCTATTAGGATACACATACGCACGACCAGAAACGCTTGATCCAGATTACGTTTATGGAGTGGATAGTACGGGCAATCAGCTTACGCAAACTACCACAAGTTCAATTGTACCAAACCTTCCTTTAGGCCCAACTCCCGAAGAGCAGGCTGAGTACGATGCAGCAGTTAAGGCTTACAAGGAATACCCAATTCTTAAGTACAGATTTGAGCACCTAGTAAATCTAGACTTGGAGCTTGTGTTTACAATTATGAAAAAATACAAGCTTTCTGTTGGTGGTACCTACAGATACTACAGCTACATGAAAAATGTTGATAGAATTTTCTACCAAGTTGACCCGCTATTTGGTTGGGGTGCTGTACAGTTTAGAGAGGACCATAGTAAGGGAGATCACGTTTTTGACTTAAGAGCAGCTATTGAATTGTCTGAACAAGTTAAACTTGGTGTTTCGGTTAAAAACGTAGCAAACCGTATCTATGCTTTGAGACCACTTAAGGTTAATGCACCACGTACAACACAACTGCAATTAACGGTACAGTTCTAATTAAAGTAGGCTGACGAGAGTCAATAAACAGCTAGAAAAAATTACCAATATTCGCCCACTAATCTGAAAGGAAAATGGCTAAGAAAAGGACAAGGAGTACTGTGAAACTCACAGAGAAAAGAGAGCACAGTTTTTTTGGTGATGTATTGAAATACTTTGATCATGCAGCACAGTTTTTGGATCATGATCAGTACTTGCTAGAGCAGATAAAATGGTGCAATAGCGTTTACAGAATGCGTTTTCCTGTAAAGAATGATGAGGGGAAAATAGAGACAGTAGAAGCCTATCGTGTGGAGCATAGTCACCACAGACAACCAACTAAAGGTGGTATTCGTTTCAGTTTTCATGTAAATCAGGATGAGGTGATGGCTTTGGCTGCGCTTATGACTTATAAGTGCGCCTTGGTTGATGTTCCTTTTGGAGGAGCAAAAGGCGGAATTAAAGTAAGCCCGAGACTTACAAGCACGGGAATGCTAGAACGCATTACCAGACGATACACCACCGAGTTAGTAAAGAAAAATTTCATAGGCCCAGGAATTGACGTCCCTGCACCAGATTACGGTAGTGGCGCGAGAGAAATGGCTTGGATGGCTGATACGTATTCAACATTTCACCCAACAGATTTGAACGCAATTGCATGCGTAACGGGTAAGCCAATTTCGCATGGTGGTATTGATGGTAGAGCAGAAGCAACGGGTCTTGGTGTGTTTTACGGAACGCGCCACGCATGTACTTATAAAGAAGACATGGATAAGTTGGGCCTAGAAGTAGGTCTTGAAGGCAAGCGTATTGCTATCCAAGGAATGGGTAATGTGGGCTATTGGGCTGCTAAGTTTTTCCATGATGGAGGTGCGAAAATTATTGCAGTTTCTGAGTGGGATGGTTCTATCTATAATGAAGATGGAATTAACCCAGACGAACTGTTGGCTTACAAACGTGAGCATAACGGAATTTTAGGTTTTCCGGGTGCCAAAGACATTGGTGCTCCTGGAGCTGCTTTAGAAATTGATTGCGATATTCTTATTCCTGCCGCACTTGAGAACCAAATAAATAGCGACAACGTAGCTAATATCAAGTGTAAGATTTTGGCCGAAGCAGCAAACGGACCTGTTACGCCAGAGGCAGAACAAGTTTTGCTTAAGAAAGGAGTAATTCTAATTCCAGATATTTTTATCAATGCTGGAGGTGTTAGCGTTTCTTACTTTGAGTGGTTGAAAAACCTATCTCACGTTCGTTTTGGACGAATGGAGAAAAGGTACAATGCTACCATGAACCACAATATTTTGGACGCAATTGAAAGTGCAAGCGGAACTAAAGTTTCCCAAAAATCAGTTAATCTGATTAACAAAGGTGCAAGCGAAAAAGACCTTGTTTATTCAGGCTTGGAGGAGACAATGATAATTGCTTACGATAACATCCGTAATCGGATGGTAAACACAAAAGGCATTAAAGATTTACGTACCGCTGCCTTTGTTGAGGCAATTGATAAAGTAGCTGTTAGTTATTCTAACCTTGGAATTTGGCCGTAATAGGCAGCGTATTTTTAAAGTTAAAAGGGGGCAGATTTGCCCCTTTTTTTGTGCTCTTACTTATTCTGTCGATTACCCAGCCATTTCGTTGAGCACATTCATTGGGTTGGTGTTTTTTTGTTGAGCGGTTGCCCAGATGTAAATTTCTTCCGAACCAATAACACCTTCAGCAACCAAGGGCTGAATTTTGTTTGCAAACTCTCCATAGGAGGCTCGCCTTTCTGCCCGCCCAACCAGCTTATGCTGTTTGTGTAGCCAATCATAAACCAAGCCTTCAAGCACGTAGGCGCGATCTTTTTTTGCGAGGAACCTTTTGTTCGTCCTTAGAAAATGGCCAAAGTGTAAGGTGTTGTTGGAGCTTTCTAAAAGAAGTAGTCTAATTAGTCTAGACACACCTTGTAAATCTGTTCGGTCTCTGAGTTCGCCAAAGTCTTTTATCCTACTGAAGCACTTTAGTGCGTCTTTAGATTTTCCCAGTAAAAGGTGGGTTACACCAAAGTTGTAAAGTAACGTGAGTTTGGGGCCGTCCTTTATTGATCGGCCAAATTTCCTTAATCCATCGTTTACTATTTGTTCTCTGTCCAGCGTCTTCTCTAGCTTTCCAGAATTCATGAAATAAATCTGATACCGAATTTCCAGGGCAGTAAACTTTGTCCGAAGGTTTCTGCGTCCTTTTACCTCTAATTTTTCAAGTCGTTTAAGAAGCTCAAGAGCTTCCGGGAACCTTTTAAGGTTAATCAGTTTGCCAATTACACTTCCTAAATGACCTATGTACGGAGCCGTGTTTAAGCTTACATGTTTCGGGTTAGAATGCCATAAATCAATAACCCTAAGCGCTGCAGCAAGCGAAAGTTCTTGCTCGTTTCTGCTGGCGTGATAAAAATTCCATGTGTTGTAAAACCGTTGTTGTGCAGGAAGCGAATTTGCTAGGTTAATATCTTGTAGTTCTGGATGGTTTATAAGTTCATCCATACCTCGCTGTGCTTCGCCCTTGTTCGATGCGCTATAACGCGATAGATAGTCATATGCGCGGTCATTCAAATTGGTGTACTTCACTAATGATGAAAGCTTTCTGCTGGTGGTTTCCATCTTATACTCGTTGTCAATCTTTTTTTCTCCCTGTTTGGAGTTGCTGACATTCTTGTAGATAACCCTCAATAAATCTCTGAGCGCAAGTTCTGCTAACAGTTGTTCCGATTCGGTAGCGTACTTCAGTCCTTTCAATACCACTTCCTCCGCTTCATCGTGTAGCGATAGCTCCATAAGCACCTTGCCCTCGGCCAATCGTCTAAATGGGTCGTTTGCCTCTGACCGTTTTGCATGAAGTGTTCTGATGGAATTTAGTAGCTGTTGAAACATTCTTGTTTTTTCAACCGCCAAATTTTTTGCAATTGTACTGTCAGATAATGCAAGCTTTATCTGTTTAGAGTCAAAAGGGTTCATTTCCGACAACAAGTCAAATAGTTTCAGTTTGGCTTCTGTGTGAGGACTTTCTCCTTTGGTCAGAGTTTCTCGGCAGTATCGATATTCTCCTTCATCTAAAGCTTGAATGAGTTTGTGTAATGAGTCTGATTTCATTTATGAGTTGCTTAACCGATTGAAATATATCTAAAATTTTTGTCGGTTTTAGAAAGATTTCAAACTTTCCTTTGAAGAAAAAAACGGATGGCCAACTACACCTTTACACCTTCAACCTGTTATGCGCTCTCAACGCATGATGTAACGTTTACCCCAACCAACATCATTATTAAGTTAACCTCAACGGGACTGAAGGTTTTAGATCAAGCCTATGGCACTGGTGTGGCGTTTATGTGCCAGAATGGCGATTTGTGTGTAGGTACACTAACGGCCAACAAAACCTTTAAGAATCAGATAGATTTTAAGAACCCTAAGGCTTACATAAAGCTGGAAGAGAAGGCTGGTGCCAATTACATCATTGGTTCTAACGAAGAAGACGATAACGGAATTTACAAGTACAATAATAACCTGTGCCCAGTAAGATTAAGCGAGAAAGGCGGTGTGGTAACAATCGACTGCCCATGCGAATCAGACAGTGGTAAATGCACCCATAAGTGTTATGAAGAAATTAAAGGATAAGAACATGAGTCAGGAAATGGAACTGGCAGATGTGTTTCTGAGGCACACCCACCCCGAAGAAGACGGGTGGGTGCTGTTTCCGAAAATTGAACTGCGGAAAAGAACAGTAGAGCACGCATACAAGCGCAATGATGTATTGCAACTCATTTGTGTGAATATGAATGAGCCATTTGTTTCTAGAAATCAGATACAAGCGGCACAAGATTTACAAGAAGAGTGTAACCAGAAATATCCAGAGTTAACGGTAAAAGTGCAATTGGTTTATGGCAAGTTGCTCATGAATCCTCACAAATTACCTAAGGGAATTTCTGTCCTTTCTATTATGGAAGATGATGATATTGCCCACAGCGACAATACATTTCAGTAGAGCTGTAGGTAAGGTGGGTTTGGGTACTTTCTTAACTTCATCAGCCTAAACCTTACCTCATGGCGCAGCCCCTCAATTACAAAGTAGAACCAAAGGAAAACATCTATTTCGCCATTTGTTTGGTGTTTAGTTTGCTCATTTACACAGGCATTGTGCTGGGGTTGGTCGCAGCCTTTGAGTATGAGCAACAGCCGTATGTGGCCTTGTTTGGTTTTTATCTGTTGTTTATCGTTGTATTAGCTCACATAATGCGTGGTGTGCTGGTTGGCTTGATTCGTGGCAACGCCATAAAGCTTGGCCCACATCAGTTTAACGATATACATGAGATTGTCATGCGGCAATCGCAAGTCTTGGGGATAACCAATGTGCCAGATATTTACCTGTTGCAAGCAGGCGGCAGCCTCAACGCATTTGCCACACGCTTTATGGGCTCAGACTATATAGTCTTGTTTTCAGATGTAATGGAAGAAGCCTATAATCAGAATTTAGAAACGGTAGAGTTTATTACGGCACATGAGTTAGGCCATGTAAAGCGCAATCACATTTTAAAGCGGCTAATTGTACTCCCGTCTTTGCTCATTCCGTTTTTAGGCAACGCCTATTCGCGTGCCTGCGAATACACTTGCGATAGCATTGGCGCTTCTTTAAGTGAAGATGGAGCACGCTCTGGGATGCTGGTTTTAGCTGCCGGAACCAAGCTGTTTAGAAAAGTTAATGTCGATCAGTTTGTGTTGCAAACGCATTCAGAATCTGGGTTCTGGCTGTGGTTTTCAGAGAAAGTATCTACCCATCCGCATTTGATAAAACGTTTAGCGCGTTTCCCGCAAGCAACATCAGCGCCACGGTCATCTGCAGCACAAGCCCAAGATTGGCAATTGCCAAAGGCAGAGCCTGCGGTTACCGAAGTAGTCAAAGAAACCAAAGAAGATACCGCTGTTGATGATGCCAGTAGGTTTATGCCGAGCTAGAAGAAAAATCGATTAGCGCAGTTCCCCCTTTCAAAGGGGGTGTCCGCCTCAGGCGGGCGGGGGATTTACATCAGAAAAACGCCCTAACCTGCACCGTTCCCGTATGCACAGAACGTGCATTTTCACTTTTCCTACCGCTGTACTGCAAATTCACTTGCATGTTCTTTCCAATTCGCATTTGAAAGAAAGCAGACCACGTGTAGTTTAACCCCGCCTTAAGCCCCTCTAAAAGCTCAAATTCTACCGTATTTCCGGTAGTGCCATCGTATGTAATGCTAATGAAATTGAATGTGGCATTAATACTTCCGCGCTGTAAAATATTGTACTTGCCATCAATACCAGCATCGCGCAAAATGGCTTGTTGCGTTAGTGTAGTGTCGGCTATAGAGTTAAGCTTGTCGGTGTACTTAAACTTACCTCTAATTCGCCATTTGGTACCCGGTTGTATTACTAACTGAGGCTCAATTTCGTAGTACCTAATGTTAAACTGATTGGTGCTGAAAAAGTCTGAGTTAGCAGACTTCCAGCCGTATTCTCCCAGCGCATTTAGCGTTAGAATTTTGGCCAAATTCCAGCGCACCTTCAGCTTATGGTAGTTGTTCCTTCTCGTTTCAAACCCATTCGCCAAATACACCTTGCTGTTATTCTGAGCATAGGTATAATCTGCCCCAACTTTTGAGCTACTACGGTTAAAGAAAAACGTATTTCTAAGCGATGATGTTAATGTTACCAACGTAGTGTCTGGAATGCTATCGCCAATGGTAAGCGAAGTATAAAACGGATTGAATGCCTCAAGAAAATTGGCACGCTGCGTTTTTCGGTCAATGCGGTAAACCAGTTGGTTAGAGAACCGCGATACAAACTTTTTAATGCCCGTTTTTCCGCCCCAAACAACCCTCGGATTAAGATTAAAAACCTCGTTAAACTGCGTGGTGTAAACCTTGGTGAAATCGTTGGTTGGCGTAAATACCCTAATGTATTTGGCCGTGTCCTGATAAACAGCTTGCACGTATTCGTCAAGTGTTTTTATTCCATCCCCATTTTGGTCAATCCAACTGTAAGCGCCTTGGCCAGATGGCACCTCAAGGTATATGAAGTCTTTCTTGCTTTCTAAGCCAGAACCCACCTCGTAAAAGGTAGAGGAAGTGATGGCTCCTTTAAACAATTTGAGGTTGTACTCTAGCCTAATAACCAGCGTGTTGTCTGGTTTATTGTTGCTCAGTAGCGTATCCTTTATTACCAATCTCCGGTAGGTAACGGTAGATTTAAAAACGCTTTTTGGGTTTTTAGCAAGCTCGCCAGATATGCCAAAACTTTCTCCCAAACTAGAATACTTGAGTTCATTGTTGCTTGGCAGCCAATCATCTCTACGCTGATAGAAAACCGAGTATCTGTTTTTCCAGGTGTCGGGGCTCTTGATATATACTTTCGCATCGTTCCAGTTGTAACTGGTTAATTGCTGAAGCGAATCGGTTTGAGTGTTGAAAAAACGGTTGTCTTCAAAAATGTCTTTTCCACCAACGGTAAACCATTTGAATTTATGCTGAACGCCCGCCTGAAAACGTCCAAATCTGTTATTCACTTCTTGCCCGTTTGAGAAGATGTGGCTGCCGTTAAAATCAAAATTAAATCCCTTGTGAATGACCTTTGCAACAAGTGCATTTTGGTAGGCTTCAAATTGTGTTTCGTTCAAAAATGAGCGGAACGAATACTCCACATCTGCAATGTCTTTTCTTATAAAGCCAAGTTTGGCGGTTGATATATACTGATTGGTAAAAGTGTTCTTGTTTTGAAGGTTCCAGTCGCGTTCAAATTCTACCGTTCTAAAGCGTTCTATTGGTCTGAAATTCTCATCTAAATGTTCAAAATCTACACCTGTTTTTATCGCCCATTTACCCGAATCTCCTAAAGGAATTAAATGGTCGTATTTCACTTTTACACCATAGCCTAGGTTGTCATCGCTGTCTTTGGTAGAAAACCTATTTACATCGGTATTAGAAAGCGCACCCTCAACCGCCACCGTACCGTTTTTGCCCACTTTATACTCGGCACCAAGCGTGTAAAGCTGATTCATTTTGGGAGTTACAATTTGCTGTAACGGAACGTATTCTCCTTGATGCGCGCCTGTTATTGAGTCGGGAGCTACCCATTCATAAACTCGCCCGTTGGCTCCAGTTGGCACCTGATTGTAGTCTCCGTTTCCTATTCCAACATTAGAGAATCTAACCTGATAAACTGCGCTGTCTGGGTCTGTGCTGTAAACGAAAATTTCAGGGAAATTTGCTGGTAGCCCACCAACATTTACGGTTGTATCTGTTCTCCAATATCGGATTTGGTCGTCCTCAAAACCAACAGAATCAACTGCCGAAATCACGGCTAAATCTAAGCTGTCGCCAATGTCTTGCAGCAAGTCTAGCTGGGCACCATTCAAATCTACATCCAGTAAATTGTTCTTGCCATCCTGTTCAGAATAAAGGTTGAACCGCACTTTAACTCGGTTTTTTTCAAAGTTGGTTCCTACATGAAACAAAGACCGAGAATAGTTTCTTTCAGAATATTGGAACTCAGCAATTATCCTCGAATCCTTGGTTATTAATCGCTTTGTGGTAAACGTGAGCTCGGCCGTGTTGTAGTCAATTGTGTAGTCGTTTTCTTGGCCGCGTGTCATTAAAAGCCCATCTATATAAATGCGCTCTGTACCCGCAATCACAATTATAAAAGACTCATTTTCAGCCCCTTTAAGTCTATACGGTCCTTGGTTTCCTTCCTGCCCGTCAATTGGTTGCCGATTGAATTTTCCGCGAGAAAGCGCTCCGCTTCCTTTAACTTCTAAAAACCCAGGATGCTCATCAGTAATCTTCTTCCGCACAATTGGGAACCGATGTTTTATGCTCAATCCTTGCGCTCGCTTAAAGAAATTCATGAAGTAACTGTTGGGGCGTTGAAGCCGAAAGTCACCAGCGGTTAACTCCGTTTGGTCTGTATAAAGCTGAATATAGATTTGGTCGAAATCTTGCAGTTGTTGTGTGTTCCCTTCGGGCTGAAAAGGAATGTTGTTGTCGGTTATCGCAGCACGAATGCCAATTTTTGGTGTAAGCTGACCTGATAAATTGAGATTTAAGCTAGAAGTAACACCTAAATCTTGGTTGTTTCCAATGGTTACACCTCTAGAAATAGAACCGCTTTTACTCAAGGTTCCTAGATCAAAAAGCTGGTCTGCCGAGCCTTTTCTAACCGTGTAACTAAACGGATTTCGCGGTATTTGCCTAATGTTTCTAATAAGCGATGGATCCTTATTGAAACTGCGCTTGGAATAAAGAGAAGGGAAAACACGGTAATTGGCGGTTGCCGAAGTGCCTTTTAAACTTGGGTCAATAATGAGTTTGCCCGAGTACCATTCTAGTTCATATTTGGTTGTGTCAATTTTGCCATCAAAAGAATTAAGAACAAAGCTTGAAGGAACTACGCTCAGGGTATCTAGTTGAATTGTGTCTGCATTAAGCTCAATTTGCTGCGTTCGCAAGCTGCTTAGGTTTTGCCCAAACACAGGAGCAAAAACTAATGCCGAAAAAGCAATCAGTATTGTTCTTAAAAACCACATATTTTAAACGGGGAAGCCGCTTAGAGCAAGTATAACGCAATAAACGCTCTTAAGTATGTGCGGCTACAATAAGCGGTGTCTATTATCTGACAACGGAGCCATTCGGTAGAGGGCGCTCAGAACCAAGTAAAACAACATCGCCAACACTTGGAGTAACGCCCAGTACGAGAACCTCGCTCTTAAAGCCAGCTATTTTTAGTG
>JBMYXX010000098.1:0-9259 GCA_049608805.1 Flavobacteriales bacterium
TGCTGTGCATCGCCATTTCTTCGGTAGAGCTTTCGTTAAACAAGTACTCTAGCACGCCAGATTTGTACGTAAACATGGCAATCAAGTCTGGATTGTCGGAGGCTACAAACTTGTCTAGTCCAGCAATGATGTCATCATCCATTACGGCATTAAACGTAATGTTTGGATAGCTCGTTTTAGCAATCAGTTCAAGCTTAGTGCTTTCTTCATCAAACGTGCTTGGGTCAATCATGTCGGGGTAAACATGCACCACATGGATGGTAGCATTAAAGAACTGCGCAAATGCAATAAGTTCTTGAATCTCCTCATCAATATTGGTAAGATCTGTGGCAAAAGCAATGCTCTGTGGCTTAACAGCATTAGACCCAGAAGGCACAAATAAGGTTGGACAAGAAACATGCTCTAGTACACCAGAAGCTACAGAGCCAAATAGTCTGTTCTTCACTACAGTTTCGCCCTTGGTACCCATTACAATCAAATCTACATCATGCTTTTTGCTGTATTCCTCAAGCACTTCTGTGGGGTTGCCAAACGTAAAGTCGCAGGTAATCTTGGCGTTTATTCCGGTTGATTGCCTGATAGAATCGGCTAACTCGTTTCCGGTGTTAATGGCTTCGTCTCTTAGAATATCATCTAACTTATTGACAAACGAGTAGGATGGACGTGGTACATTATCGCAGTGCAAGAGAATAAACTCGGCATCGAGATTTGCAGATAATGAAACTGCGTATTCTGCTGCCTTTCTGGCTAGCATAGAAAAATCTGTAGGGATTAGAATCTTCATGATTGTAATTAAACTGTTGTAGAAATAACGTCTGTTTTGTACTTGCCTTCTTTCAGATGCTCTCTAATTTTTGAGAACACATCAATGGTGTATTCTACATCTTCTAAAGTATGTGAGGCTGTAGGAATTAACCTCAAAAGAATAACGCCTTTTGGTACAACTGGGTAAACTACCATTGAGCAGAAAATGTCATAATTCTCGCGCAAGTCAACAATTAAAGCAGTGGCTTCTGGGATGGTTCCGTTTAAGTAAACAGGTGTTACGCAAGATTGCGTGTTTCCTATTTCAAATCCAGCATCTTTTAACCCTGATTGAAGCGCATTTACAATCGTCCATAGTTGCTCCTTGTGACTTGGGTCTTCGCGAAGCAATTCTAAACGTTTAAGCGCGCCAATTACCAATGGCATTGGCAAACTCTTGGCAAAGATTTGCGACCGCATATTGTATTGCAAATACTGAATAACATCTGCCGTACTAGCTACAAAAGCACCAATGCTAGCCATGCTTTTTGCAAACGTGCCGAAGTAAACATCAATCTCATCTTGCACCCCTTGCTCTTCGCCAGCACCTGCACCTGTTTTACCAAGTACACCAAAACCGTGTGCATCATCTACAAACAATCTAAAAGCATACTTCTTCTTTAACTCAGCAATTTCCTTGAGTTTGCCTTGGTCGCCACTCATTCCAAAAACACCCTCGCTAATTACTAAGATGCCGCCACCAGACTCATCGGTAAGCTTCTTGGCACGCTGTAGTTGCTTCTCTAAGTTCTTAATGTTGTTGTGTGGAAACACAAATCGTTTGCCCATGTGCAGCCGAACACCATCCAAAATACAAGCGTGAGATTCTGCATCGTACACAATTACATCTTTACGCGTAACCAAAGCATCAATGGCAGAAACCATTCCTTGGTAACCAAAGTTGAGAAGGTAAGCCGCCTCTTTGCTTTCAAATGCTGCAAGTTCTTGCTCTAGCTGTTCGTGGTACTTGGTTTGGCCGCTCATCATTCTGGCGCCCATCGGGTAAGCCATGCCCCAATCTCTGGCGGCATCGGCATCTGCCTTTCTAACTTCTGGGTGGTTTCCTAAACCTAAGTAGTTGTTCAAACTCCAAACCAGTCGTTCTTTTCCGTTGAACATCATTCTGTTGCTCAACTCGCCCTCTAGCTTTGGGAAAGTGAAATATCCGTGTGCGGAATCAGCGTGTTCGCCTAGTGGTCCGCGGTTGTTTTTTATTCGTTCAAAAATGTCCATTTGGTCTTTGCCTTAGAATTGCCGCAAAGGTATCTGTTGCATCTTGGTAAGAAATTGACATCGGTCAAAGTTTTGAACTTCGATTTCCACAAATACGAGTAGAATAGACTTCTTACTTCACAATGGTAATTGTGCCTCGATATTGATGTAAGAATGACAAACCTTTAGTTGTAAAGGTGAGGTTGTAAACATAAACGTCTGAGGGAATAGGGCGTTCTTTAAAACGACCATCCCATCCTACAAGCACGTCATCGGAAACGAATAGGCGTTTTCCCCAACGGTCGTAAATATTGAGGTTGTAGTTTTCTACAATTGCTCCACCAATTATGGGTAGAAAGATGTCGTTAATCCTGTCTTCCTCTCCATCAATTTCTGGGGTAAATGCATTGGGAATATATACGGTTAGTTCTGCGGTTACTGGAACCTCCTGACAAGTGGTATCGGTACAACCTGCGCTTGTTACTGCACTAACGCAGACGGTAAAATTTTGAGCAATATTCTCAAATTGGTAGTCAAAAGCAGAGTCTGAAGCTGAGTAAACCAATAGACTGTCGCTGTCAAAAATGCTCCAATCGTAGTTGCTAGATTCTGGGTTTAGAACGCTTAACCTTGTGTCAAAATCAAAAGGGCCAATTGGGTTGGGGGAGTAGCTAAAGCGGATTCCCTGTGAGAAACTAACGTTAACAACGGTTTCAACTATACTATCGCAGCCAGAGGTTTGCGGAAAAACCGATAAGTAAACAAGGTTAGATTGAATGTTATTCTGTGTTGTTCCGTCTTGAAAAGTATAAGAATCTCCTGGACAGAGTTCAACAGATTCTGTAGAAAAAGGGCCAGGCAGAATACTTACCTGTGTGGTAATTGTGCTATCGCATCCGCTAGCAGACGTGAAACTTGACACGTGCGTAGTTGCTCCCGTAATTACCTGCACATCTCCGTTAGGAAAGGTGTAGCTTGAGTTTAAGCAAGCACTCGCAATGACTTGTTCGTCAGAGCCTTGCGATAGATTTACGTTGGTTGTAATGGTAGAGTCGCAGCCAAAAATATTTGTAAGGTTAGAAACGTGAGAGGTTGCTGCGGTAATTACTTCTGTGCTTCCATCAGGATAAGTAATTGTTGAATTTGAGCAGACAGAAACGGTTTCGGTTAAAATGAAATTCGGAACTACGGTAACCACTGTTGTTACAACGGAATCGCAACCCGCAACTGAGGTGAGGTTAGAAATTTGGGTGGTGTTTCCTGTAATAACTTCAGATGTGCCATCAGGATAAGTAACCTGAGTATTGAGGCAAACGGTTTCTAAATTGTTTGAAGCTAAAAATGGCACTACGGCCACGTTTGTGGTAATTATAGAATCGCAGCCTCCAGTAGAAGTAAGTTGAGAAACCTGTGAAGTAGGAATGGTAACGGTTTCCGTGGTTCCGTCTGGATACGTTACGGTTGTGTTACTGCAAACAGCGAGGTTTTGAGTTGTTGTTATTGTTCCACTTCCGTTAGAAGTTAGAGTGACGGTTGCAGTGTCGGTACAGTTTAAAGATGATGTGGCAATAACGTGGTAAGTGCCTGCACACAAACCAGTTGCGGCAGCTGTATTTTGCCCGATGGAGTTGTAAAGATCGTCTGTCCATTCGTAGGTGTAGCCACCAATTGAGCCGGAAGCTACGGCAGTTGCTGTACCACTACAACCACAACTAGCAGAGGTGTTTGAAGCTACAACCTCAAGCGGGTCAATTGGCATACAGTTGTTATTAAACTGGCCTATAAATGATGCGTTTGCCGCATTGTTTGGGAGACCTGGCGTTTCTTGTGTTAATCCATCAGCATTGCCCTCAGACCAGTTTCCTTGCACTAGCGGGTCACCATCATTGAAATACCACACGTTTTGGGAACCGCTGCCATCAGAATCGAAATAAATATCTGTGTTATTGCTACAAGAAGCCCAGCAAACCGAAAACACCTCACAACCAGAAAGGTCAACGAGCCTAGCACAATCTCCAGAATTGGCTAAAAAGGTTAATTCCCAATCTCCTCCGGCCACCCAGCCCATATTAGGATAGCTACAAGCAGCTGCTCCTGGCGTAGTAAGGTTTTGTTCAAACAGGAAAGGGTCGCTAATTGGAGCAACAATGGCGCAATTCCCATCGGCTAACGATACATCTGACATTGGCAGATTAATGTTTGGGTCTTCATCGTTATAAAGAACAATGATTGTACCTACAGGCACACAACTCCATAATGGATTGTTAGAGAATCGAAGCGCTCCATCTGCAATTCCGCCAGTGCCATGGTAGCCAGAATTGTCGTCAAAAATCCACCCTGTAATATCTAGACATGGAGGCGAGTTTAAATCGCAATCGAAGGTTTGATTTTCTCCAACCACCACAAACTCTACAAACTCCTGATTGCCAGTTGGGCCGTTAGAAACTTCGTTGATGATTAGCGATTGCGCAAATGTTTGGCTGGGTGATATTGCAAGCGCCAATGAAAGCGCAAAGCAAATTTTAACCAAAACGTTAGGTAGTTGCACGATAAGAATCTGGTTGTTTAAGTACCCTTCTTGAATTTAACTGCAAGATTACGAGATAGGAACGGGATAATTGAATTCTGGTTGTCCGTATTAGATAAATGTGGTAGCAAAAGCTGATAAAAATGTATTGAACAAGCCGGCCAATAAATCCGTTTTAATTCCGTTCACGCCACGTGAACGAAAAAACTATCTTTGCGGCCATGTTAAAAAAGGCGTATTCAGCCCTCATATTTTTATCCTTTGTGTTTGTCTTTGCAGGATGCAGCAAATACCAACGCATTCTTAAAAGCAACGACTTCGAAAAGAAGTTTGAGGTTGCTACGGTTTACTACGAAAATGGTAAGTATCAAAAAGCGTTTCCGCTTTTTGAAGAGTTGATAACCGTTTTTAGAGGAACTAGCAAGGCAGAAGATGTCTATTACTATTACGCTTATTGTAATTACAAGCTTGGCGATTTTATGCTTGCTGGTTATCACTTCGATAACTTTGTAAGAACATTTCCGCGCAGCGAGAGGGCAGAGGATGCTCAGTTTATGAATGCCAAATGTTATTTCTTGGATTCATCGGAACCAAGTCTTGATCAGGCAAGCACCAAAAAAGCTATTGACGAACTTCAGCTTTTTATCAATAAATACCCAGAAAGTCCTAAGGTAGATGAGTGTAATGACTTGATGGACAGACTTCGATTTAAGCTAGAAACAAAGGCTTACAATGGTGCAAAATTGTACTACAGACTGAAAGAATATAAAGCAGCTATCTTTGCGCTCCGCAATACGTTAGCAGATTTTCCTGATACGAGACACAGAGAAGAACTTAGCTTTATGATATTGAGGTCTAGCTATTTATTAGCTGATAATAGTGTTGAAGGGAAGAAAATAGAAAGATTTGAATCTACATTAAGAGAATGCGATGCTTTCATGGAGCGTTATCCAAGATCATCGGATTTAAAGAATGCAGAAGGAATTAAAGAAGATTCTAAGAAAGAGTTAGTTAAGCTTAGAGAAATAGAAAAGGGAAAAAACCTATAATATGGATTACAAGAACACAAGTGCAGCTCGCGATACGATTACAAGAGATATGCGAGATTTTGAAGCAGGTACTGACAATACCTTCGAAACCATTGCAGTTATTGCAAAGCGTGCAAACCAAGTTGGTGCTGATATTAAAGAAGAGCTAAACGCTAAGTTGGCGGAGTTTGCTACAACTTCAGACAATCTTGAAGAGATTTTTGAAAACCGTGAGCAAATTGAAATCTCAAAGTTTTACGAAGCACTTCCAAAGCCAGTTGCTATTGCAGTTGAGGAGTACCTAAGCGAAAAGATTTATTTCCGTAATCCAGCAAATGATGTTGATGCGGAAGCAAAAGAGGCTTCTGAAGAGGCTTAATTTTAGACTCATTTGAATTTTGAAGACCCGACATTAGTCGGGTTTTCATGTATATTGGAGTATGAACGGAAAGAAAATACTTGTTGGCGTAACAGGTGGTATTGCGGCTTATAAAGCACCGCTGCTAGTACGCTTGCTGGTTAAGGCTGGCGCTGATGTTAAGGTTGTAATGACCAATGATGCTCTTGAGTTTGTTACCAAACTCACACTTTCTACCGTTTCTAAAAATCCTGTTAACATTTCCTTTTCTGATGAGGCTGGCAATTGGAACAATCACGTTGAATTAGGCCTTTGGGCCGATGCGTTTGTAGTTGCTCCGGCCACAGCAAATACAATTGGTAAAATGGCCAATGGTATTTGCGACAATCTTCTTCTAGCTACATATTTATCTGCAAGATGCCCAGTTGTTCTAGCTCCAGCAATGGATTTAGATATGCTGCAACACCCAGCTGTACAGAGAAACCTAGAAACGGTTGTTAGCTACGGAAATGAAATTATTGAGCCTTCCGAAGGCGAGTTAGCCAGCGGGCTTACGGGCAAGGGTAGAATGGCCGAACCCGAAGAGATATTCAATTACCTGAGCAAATTGCTGAATGCCTGAGGTTAAGGGTAAGCACGTCTTAATTACTGCCGGACCAACACACGAACCAATTGACCCGGTTCGATTTATCGGAAATAGGTCTTCAGGAAAAATGGGCGTTGCCATTGCAGAAGAGTTATCGGTATCGGGCGCGCAGGTTACATTGGTTTGTGGTCCATCAAACGTTAAATCCTCAGATTCTATTAGTAGAGTTAATGTGCAAACTGCGCAAGAGATGTTTGATGAGGTTATGCGTCTTCAGCAAGACTCCGACATTTTAATTATGTCTGCAGCGGTGGCTGATTATAGACCAAAACTGGTTGCAGGACAAAAGATTAAAAAGAAGGAGCAAACCCTAAGTATTGAGCTAGAACCAACGCAAGATATTCTAGCCTCTCTGGGAAAAGTAAAACGAGAAAATCAGGTTTTGGTTGGGTTTGCTTTAGAAACCGAAAACGGAGAAGAAAACGCAAAACTAAAACTGAAGAAAAAGAACTGCGATTTACTTGTTTTGAACTCATTGCAAGATGCCGGAGCTGGCTTTGGACACGACACAAACAAGGTTTCTATTCTAGACCGACACAATAATATCGCTACTTTTGAATTGAAGTCAAAAGCAGCGGTTGCCAAAGACATACTGCAAGCAATAATAGACTATTGATGACACGATTTTTAACCTTCATTTTTCTTTTGGTTTCGGGCTTTTCTTGGGCCCAAGAATTGAATTGCACAGTAAATGTTATCAGCCCGCAAATTCAGAACACGGAGAAACGAATTTTTCAGACGCTTCAGAAGGATATTAGAGAGTTTATGAACTCAACTCGTTGGACAAACGATGCGTTCGCTTTGGAAGAGAGAATTGAGTGCAGCATACTTGTTACCGTTGGAGAACGAATTGGTAACGACAAGTACAAGGCTACTATGCAGGTTCAGTCTAGCCGACCATGTTACATGACTTCGTACAACTCGGTAATGCTCAATGTAAACGACCAAGATTTCACGTTTCAATATGTTGAGAATCAGCCATTGCAGTTTCAGCCAAATCAGCATGTAAACAACCTCACATCAGTATTGGCTTTTTATGCTTTTATGATTGTTGGAACAGACTACGATAGCTTTTCTCCGAAAGGTGGCGAACCTTATTTTCAAAAAGCATTGCAGGTGGTGAATAACGCTCAAAATGAGAGTGAAAGAGGTTGGAAAGCTTTTGAAGGTTCTAAGAATAGATATTGGTTAGTTGAAAACATGCTTAACGCCAGGTACGAAGAGTTCCGTGGGGTTATGTACAAATACCACAGAGAAGGATTGGATGTAATGCAGTCTGACTTGCCAACTGGAAGAAAGGCAATTGCTGATTGCTTGAAACCGTTAAAAACCATTCGACTTGATCAGCCTAACTCATATTTAATGACGGTTTTCTTTACCGCCAAAGTAGATGAGATGATAAACATCTTTAAGGAGGCTTTTCCAGATGTGAAGACCAAAGCTGCAAACGATTTAATGCAGATGGATCCGGCTAATGCCAACAAGTACCAAGCAATTGTAAAAGGGTAGAGGATGCTCTCCCGTTTACACATTAGAAACTATGCGATTATAAGCGAACTCAATATTGAGTTCAATAAAGGACTAACCATTATTACTGGCGAGACTGGTGCTGGTAAATCAATTCTGCTTGGTGCTCTTTCGTTGGTTTTGGGTAAACGTGCTGACTCATCAGTCTTGTTTGACCAAACTTCAAAGTGTGTAGTTGAAGCGCATTTTGACATTAAGAACCATTCGCTAAAAGAGTTCTTTTCTGAGAACGATTTAGATTTTGAAAATCAGACAATACTAAGACGTGAGATTAACGCCAAAGGAAAGTCAAGAGCATTTGTAAACGATACTCCGGTTAATCTTAATCAGCTTAAAACACTTGCATCTAGGCTGATTGATATACATTCTCAGCACGAAGTGTTGACTTTAAAATCTGCTGATTTCCGCACAACCTTTCTTGATTCTTGTGCTGATGGAGGCGAGTTAGCGCAAGCTTATTCTCAGGCTTTCAAGAATTGGAAAACCATCTCAAAAGAGGTTGAAGCCAAGAAAGAAGCTTTAATCAATGCTCAGGCAGATCAGGATTATCTTCAGTTTCAACTAACCGAATTAGAAGAGCTAGACCTGAAGGCCGGTGAGCTGCAGGAAAATCAAGACAGACTGAGTTTACTGGAAAATGCAGAGGAAATTTCTGAGACACTGCATCAGATTTCTGACCTTATTCTGAATAATGACGAAGCTGTAATTGACAGCCTTCGCAAAGCGCAAAACGAACTAGAACGGCTTGGAAGAAAGTTTGAGCCAGCCAAAGAATGGGCAGAAAGGATTAGCCAAAGTGTGATTGACTTAGAGGACGCTGCTAATGACATGAACCAAAAGTCAAGTTCGGTAGAAAATGACCCAGCTGAACTAAGAAGACTTGAGGAACGCGTTGACGAGATTATTCGGTTGATGACCAAACACAGGAAGCAATCGGAAGGAGAATTAGTTGAATATCAATTTGAGTTAAGCGAGAAGCTCAATTCTATAAATAACTCAGACGAAGCTTTGACTTTACTGAACGGTAAACTTGAAAAAGCAGATTCAGAGGTTCAAAAAATTGCAGATGAATTGACTAAGCAGCGACTTAAGGTAGCGAAGTCAGTATCTCCAATTTTAACCAAAGAATTGAAAGAGTTAGGCATGCCAGATGCTGA
>JBMYXX010000099.1:0-9239 GCA_049608805.1 Flavobacteriales bacterium
AAACGAATTAGGCGTAAAAACCTACATGACCGATGCGCTTATCTGGATTAAACCAGACAAGTACATGTTTAAGGTTGGCACCATGAAAGATGATGAGTGGCAGGAGGTTTACTTAGAGACTTACTTTTTTAAGAAGAAAGATTAGTCATTATTTGACTCAAAATCCTTAAGCGAAGTTCCATTCTTCTGTTTCCATTCCGTCAGGCCGTTAGCGTTTCTTCCCAGAACCAGACAAGCCGCGGCTGAAGGACTGCTAAAAACAAAATCTTCATTTAGAAATAATCTTCCATCCTTATTCGAAATTGAATCAGAATTAACAATCCGGTTTCTTTGGTCATCAATACTCTTTGTGATTGATGGGACTGTCGAATGAGCGATTTCTGAGCCCTCAAAGATTACAAATCCGTCAGATGTAGGTTCTCCAGAAGCGTTTGCTCCTCTTGTGGCTTTTATGAAAAACGTGTTTTTAGGTTTCTTGTCAGAAGATGTCTCTCGCTTGTCTTCGAATACTTTATGGCCTAAGGTGTTTACAAGGGTTTTAATGTTTCCGATGAATTCTTCCATTTCAGCGGTGTCGGATTCGGAAATAGAAGATTGAGTCGGAATGGTGCTGTTCTCAAGTTTGTAACGATTGACCTTGATTGCAATTTCATAAAGCCGATTCTCAAGATATTTAGCGTGGGCTTTATTTAGGTTTTCGTCTTTACTGATGAAGACAATGGCTTCATTCCAAAACTCCTTTTGAGTTAAGTGTTGACCGAGTCTTCTTAAAACTGATTCAGCTTCACCAATATAGACTTTGTCGAATCCGTCCTCGTCTTTTCCGAATAACAGATAAATGCCAGTATTCTGTAAGTCTGGTCTGTCAGAACATTCTTTAACCTTGATCCGAGGTATTTTATAAGCCTTCCCTGTCCAATTGGAAAGCTCGCAAGTCATTCTGCCGTTTGGCTCCCCGTCAATTAAAAACAGCTTTATCGTTTTTCCGAATCCCATGCGGCAATATTAAACAATGTTCCAACTATTACTTGCCAATCTCAATCCCAACCGGACAATGGTCCGAACCGTGTACATCATTAAGAATGAATGAGTCTTTTATTCGGGGCATCAAACTTTCTGAAACAAGGAAGTAATCTAACCGCCAGCCAACGTTGTTCGCACGGGCATTGGCACGGTAACTCCACCAGCTGTATTTGATTTCGTCTGGGTGTTGCGCACGAAACGTATCTACTAAACCAGCGTTGAGATAACGGTCCAATCCGTCAATCTCGTCTTGCGTGTAGCCTGGGGTTCTATTGTAGTTGGACTTGGCGTTTTTAATATCCATTGGAGTGTGAGCAACATTTAAATCGCCACAGTAAACAACAGGCTTTTTCTTCTCCAATTCTTTGATGTAAGCAAGCAAAGCTTCATCCCAAGTCATACGATACGGTAAACGAACTAGGCCATTTCCAGAGTTTGGAACGTAAACATTGAGAAGGTAGAAATCTTCAAACTCGCAGGTTATTGCGCGGCCTTGATCATCATGCTCAGGAATTCCAATTCCGTACTGATAACTCAACGGTTCCGTCTTTGAAATAATAGCCGTTCCTGAGTAACCTTTCTTTTCGGCAGAGAACGCATAGATGTGATAATCCAACCCAAAAAGGACTTCGCGTACTTGCTCTTCGGTTGCTTTGGTTTCTTGAAAACCAATTACATCGGCATCCATTTCTTTAATGCTTTCTAAAAGACCTTTTTTAGCCGAGGCTCTAATTCCGTTTACGTTAAATGAGATGAGTTTCATAGCGTTTGTTTGTATTGTGATGGCGTTTTATTGGTCCAGCGTTTGAAGGAACGAATAAACGCACTTGGTTCTGAATAATCGAGTAAATAGGCGATTTCGCCAATGGTTAAATCAGGTTTCTTGAGATACGATTTGGCAAGATCTAATCGTACCTCATCCAGCAGTTCTTTATAGGTTTTTCCAAACTCTTTGAGTTTACGCTGAAAAGAGCGAATGCTTAGATTTAGGCTTGCGGCTACCTCTTCTATTGTTGGGAATTTGGGCTTAACCATATTCATGATAGAGCGTTTTACCACTGAGGTAAAACCAACTTCTCCTTCAATGGCTTGAAGCTTTTCTTCCGCATGACTTACCAAAATCTGGAGCAACTTGTAATCGCTGGTAATAATCGGTTCCTGAACATGTGCAAGCTTGAAATGCATGGCAATTACTTCGGAATCGTAATGCACAGGACATCTAAAAACGCGTTCGTATTCCGCCCGATTTTCTCTTGTTCCGTAAGGTATATGAACAGCTGTTGGCTGATGTTTCTGCAAGGTCAGGTTTTGGAATTCGCGAAGTGTAAACGCCAAAATTCCATCAGCCGTATGGTGAACGGAGGTTGCAGATGATTGAGCCCAAATGGGGTCAGGAATCAACTCTACAATCATTTCGTCTTTTGTTTTTCGTAGCGATAGCGGCAAAGCCCGACAACCAAGATTTGCAAAATCGCAGCAGTATTGAAGTGCCTCCTCAACCGTTGAGCTGGTTTGTACTATCTGGTAAATTAATCCAGCTGCTGACAGGCTAAGGTGCTCCCCAATATGCAGTCCGAATGCCGCATCGTTAGTGGCGGAAAGAGCGCCATCAAGTACACGGCCATAAACTTCTGATTCCACCCGAAAATCTTCATCACAAAGCTGATTTGCTGAAAAGCCCGAAAGCGCAAGAAGCTTGCTGAAATCAGCTCCTTGCTGTGAAGCTAACTGAATAATATTGAGTACAAACCTACCTGAGAAAGTCATCACTCAAATGTAACGAGTTGGCACGAAATGTCAATTAATAGGCATCTAATGCCAAGCGCAACTCACTCGCTAACGGCAACTTTGCTGGTGTAAAATCAAAACAAGAAGTTATGAAAACGTTAGAAACGAGAATTAGCATTAAGACAAGCGTAGAAAATGTTTGGAAAGTCCTAAAGGATTTTGAATCGTATCCCAATTGGAATCCGTTTGTAATTAAAATTGAAGGTTCAGGAAATGTTGGAGAACAGCTTAGTACCAGTATGAAGATGGAAGGCTCCAAACCTCAGGCTTTTCAGCCTGTTGTTCTGAAAAACGAACGAAATCGAGAATTCCGCTGGAAAGGAAAACTATTTGTTCAAGGACTTTTTGATGGCGAGCATTATTTCCAGCTAAATCGCATATCAGACAATGAAACTGAATTTATACATGGCGAGAATTTCAGTGGGGTTTTTGTCGGCCCAATCATGAGCATGATTGGCGAGAAAACTAAAGCTGGCTTCATAGCCATGAATCAAGCATTGAAAAACAGAGTTGAACAATCAAACTAAGAAATCATGAAAATCAGTCTTAAAACGGCTCTATTGGCCAACGCAACTTTTTCAAGTCTATCAGGAATTGGAATGCTTCTTTTCTCTAATTGGCTGTCTGAAATAATGGGGATTACCAATAAATGGGTTCTTCCTGTAATTGGAAGCGGACTCATTTTATTCGCCATCACAATTGTCTATAATGCTACGCGCCCTTCAATAAGCGCTAACCAAGTGAAGTTGATTATTGCGCAAGACTTGGCTTGGGTAATTGGGAGTTTGGTCGTTATCATTTTCGGATTGTTTAATTTGACCACCATCGGTTACCTACTAGTTGGAGTCGTGGCGGTTGCGGTAGCTGATTTTGCCTGGCTACAATGGATTGGTCTCAAAAGACAATCGATAGGGTGGGAGTAATCATCTTTCATTGCATGTTTCTGAGAGCGCTTGAAAACTAAACTATTTGGGGCTCAACTGCCAGATAGTCTTGATGTTATTCACGAAAATCAAACTTGTGCAATTGCGAGATTTACGTAGTATGCGAATAAGTAAAATACATGGCCTTTTTAGAAACTTAAAATCGGTTTAGATTTGGTTTGATTTAACATGTTGTTGAGTTCGGATTAACCTTGCAACAAGGGAGTTCAAGGTATCTTTGTTGTTACTTATGCGCTGGGCTTTTAAACATCTTTTTGCATCAATATGTGTGCTCGTAATGTTGCCGTTTCTGGTAGGTGCCCAAACCATTATTGCTTACCAAGGATTTGAGCAAGATGCTGGGGATACTTGGGGAATAACCTTGTCAACGCCAGATTGTAATACGAGTGGAGATGTTTGGAGTTATGAAACATCCTTGTCAGCAATCACACCATCTGCTGATAATCAGTTTTGGGGAATTCGTGACTTAAATGGTAATTGTGGAGGATCGGCTTACGAGTCAATAGCATTTGCTAGCACTAATGTTGGTTCTTACACTGGCGTTACAATCAAATTCGATTATTACACAATCGGTTATGAGGCTGCTGATAATCTTGGATATGAGGTTTGGGAAGATGGAACCAAGGTTGTTGACCTCGTAAATTTGAATGATAATTCGGGAGGTTGGCTAACAGTTACCTATAACGTTTCTGCCAGCGTTACCAATGTTTACCTAGTGCTGAAAGCCAAGCAAAATGGAGGTAGCGATTATGCTGGATTCGATAATGTTCTCTTGGAAGGAACGGGTGGTTCGTCAGAAACAATCACTACCTCGGCTATTTCGGGTTCACCGTTTTGCGTTGGAAATGGTGTAACCGCTGCCGTAAGTGTTCCTTACACTATTACTGGAACATTTGCTGGAACCAACGATTTTACGGCCGAGTTGTCTGATGCTAGCGGGAGTTTTGCATCAGCAACAACAATTGGAACGCTAAGTAATACATCTGTTGCTGGAACTGTATCTGCCACAATTCCGGCATCAGTTACCGCTGGTAATGGATATCGAATTAGGGTTGTTGGAAATGACCCTGCTACCTCAGGTTCTGGCAATGGAACTGATTTGGTGATAGAGAATTTCACGGCTCCGTCCGGTCTGGCGGTTACATGCGGGAATGGAGACGCTTCGGCATCTTGGACAAATCCTGTATGCTTCGATGAAGTTATGGTGGTGGTTTCTACTTCGGGCTTTACTGCAACTTTGCCAACCGGTAATGGTACTGCATATAGCGCCAACCTAGCATTTGCTTCGGGAACAGCATTCGATGGGGGAAGCGTGGTTTACAAAGGAACTGGTACTACGTCAGGAACTGTTACTGGTTTAACCAATGGCACGGCACATAATTTTAAAATATTTGGAAGACATGGCACCAATTGGGTAGCCGCATCGGTAGAGTCTTGTACGCCTTCCGCCATCACGGAATGCTTGAATGATAATTTTGATGCTAATTACGGGAACTGGACTGGTGGTAGTGGAACGTATAGAAATACTGGCGCTGGATTAACCGGTAGCGGAATTGGGTTTAACACTCTGGCCGATGACATTATCCTCGGGTCTGCTCTTACCGACCCTCAAGAAATTGTGTTTTGGTTAGAAAGGTCGTCCTCAACGGCTGCTAAGACTATGAGCGTGGAGTATTCCACTTCTGCTTCTGGTCCTTGGACCTCTGCGCAGGATATACTGGTTGGTTCGGTTACTACCACCTTTCAGGAGTTCACTGTTCCGTTGAATCTGTCTGGGGATTATTTCTTGAGGTTTCATATGTCTCAGAGAAGCGGAGGCTCTTATTATGTTGACGATGTAGTGGTTAACTGCGGTTCAACCCCTTCTATTACTGTCTCTACAAACTCTCTTACCGGGTTTACTTATGTGGTCGGTTCTGGGCCGTCAGCTGTTCAGTCTTTCACTGTTGAAGGTGCAGACCTTGCTGGTGATATCACGGTTACTGCTCCAGCAAATTACCAGATATCTACTTCAAACTCACCCTTCTCAGCTTCTTCGCCCATTACGTTGTCTCAAGTTGGGGGAGCCGTGGCAACAACTACTATCTACGTAAGATTAGCCAATGGATTATCAGTTGGAGCGTATAATTCTCAGGATATTGTTTGTGCTTCTACTGGAGCCACGTCTGAAAATGTTACTTGTAACGGAGATGTTACCTCTCTTCAGACCATAACCACCGGAACCGTGTCAGGCTCTCCATTCTGTGTAGGAAATGGAGCTACCGAAGCGGTAAGTGTTCCTTATACTATATCAGGAACTTTTACAGCAACTAATGATTTTACTGCTGAGCTTTCTGATGCAAGCGGAAGTTTTGCATCTCCAACCGTTATTGGAACACTGAGTAATACAAATGCTAACGGTACAGTTTCAGCTACCATACCTGCTTCTGTCACTGCTGGTACAGGCTACAGAATTAGAGTTGTAGGAAATGATCCAGCAATCAACGGGTCGGGTAATGGTTCTGATTTGGAGGTAGAAACGTTTGCTGCAGTTAGCGGCTATGCCGTGTCTTGCGGAAATACAGAGGCTTCTGCCTCATGGACAAATCCAGATTGTTTTGATGAAATTATGCTGGTGGCCACATCTGGTAGTTTTACAGCAGCCCTGCCTACTGGTGATGGAACTGCATACACGGCAAATCTTGCCTTGGGTTCGGGAACAACCTTCGATGGTGGATCAGTGGTGTTTAAAGGAACGGCTACTTCTAGTGGAACCATTACCGGGCTTACAAATGGCACGCTGTACAGCTTTAAAACGTATGTAAGAAAAGGTACTTCTTGGGTTGCAGGTTCCGTACTAAGTTGCTCGCCAGTCAGTCAATGTGGTGATGAAAGCTTCACTAATCTTACAGCTTCAGGCGGAACGTATGGTGCTGGGTCTTACACAGGAGATAATGGTGTAATATGGACGTATGACGAAGCTAGAAAGGTAACCAGCACACATAACATAACCGGAACATCCATCGGTTTTGGAACATCAACTACCCGTAATGTTACGGCAACAAGTACAAATCAAGGTGTAGGAGACCTTACCTTTTCTATGCGTAGCTATTTCACAGGCGGAAACGCTTCTGATAGAACGATTGAGGTTTATGTAAACGGCACTCTATACGCAACCCATACGCTTGCTGCAATGGGTACAGTTTACACTCATACTGTTACGGTAAACGAACCCGGTATGGTGTCAATTGAGTTCCGCTCTACAGGTTCTCGTCAAGTTGTTATAGATGATATTTCATGGACATGCGCGGGAACCTTGCCAACCATTACTGTTGCTCCCGCAACGCTTACTGGTTTTACCTATCAGTTCAATTCTGGACCTTCAGCAGTACAATCATTCACAGTAGAAGGAACAGATTTAACTAATGACATAGTTGTTTCGCTGCCTAATGATTATGAAATTTCCTCAAGTAACTCTCCGTTTTCGGCCGCTGGCTCAGCAATAACGCTAACACAATCAGGAGGTTCGGTAGGCACAACTACAATTTATGTGAGACTAGCCGCTGGTTTGGCTGTGGGAACTTACAATGGACAAACACTTGATTGCGCCTCGGTGGGGGCCACAACTAAAACTGTCACTTTTGATGGAGAGGTTACCGCCATTCCAACATCAGTAACCACAGGAGCCGTTTCGGCAACACCATTTGTCTTAACCAGTTGCACAGATACCGAAACTGGTACAGTAGCTTTCACTTCTACCGGAATTTTTAATGGAGGGAACGTTTATTCAGTAGAGTTGTCTGATGAAACGGGTGCTTTTACCGCACCGCTAACACTAGGAATGTTAGCGTCAACCGCAAATTCAGGTAATATCAGCATTACTATTCCAAGCGGGGTAGCAGCTGGTACGGCATATAAAGTGAGAGTTATAAGTTCAAATCCAGTTGAAGTTGGTACGGAAAGTAGTGCGTTTACTATTTCCACCACTTGCGTTCCTCAGGTTCTACTGGCCGGAGATTTGGCCATTTTAGCTTTCAATACAAATGTAGATGGCTCTTTTGGTTATGATGAAATCAGCTTCGTTTCGTTTGTAGATATTCTTCCTGGAACCGTTTTAGACTTTACCGACAATGCCTATGAAAAATGCGGAACAGCTAACCAATGGGGTGTTTCTGAAGGTTGGTTCAGGTTGGTTAGAACAACCAATACTTTACCTGCTGGTAGAGTGGTAACGGTAAGAGTAGAGTATGGAATAGCGGTTGTGGTTGCACCAGATGCGAACTGGAGCGTGTCCGAACCACAGCCATCTACACAAGGTAATTTTGACCTCAATGCAGATGGCGAGCAGGTGTTTTTACTTTCAGGCGGAGAAGTTGGTGGAGTGTCTTCTTCATCGCCTACATCCGATGGAGGTACTTACACAGGAGATGTTCTTTATGGTTTTAATACCAAAGGAAACATCTGGACACCTGTTTGTGGAAATGCATCGTCAGGAGGAACAAAGAACTCTGCTAAACCCGGGGATTTTGATTGTTTCCTAGTTTGGCCTACATCTCAAGCAGATAAAAACAAATACACCGGACCGCTAACCACTGCTACGCAAAGAGATTGGCTTTATAGAATCAATACATCAAGTAACTGGAGCGGCTACGCCAATAACACCAATTATGAAGCGGGCACCAATTTTAAGGACGATTTAGGGGTTGGGTTGGGGATGCAACTAAGCATCTCAACATTAGGCATAAGTTCTGGAGCTTGGACAGGAGAAACCGATAACGATTGGCACAACTGCCGTAATTGGCAAAGTCTGAGAATTCCAGATACTGATACGGATGTAATTATTCCTCCTACCGTTAATAACCCTCACATTCTTACAGGTGCTTCGGCTATATGCAATACGGTGCACATACAATCTGATGCTGGTGCTAAGTTGTACATTGATGGTACTGGTACAATTCAAATTACGCTGCCCTAGAAGTTAGGATAGTGTGGTTGCTGGCTCAATTCTCAAGAAGACATTTGTCTATTTTAGGCGATTCTAAATACCCAAAATGAAAAAGTTTATTCTGATTGCCCTGGTAGCCGTTACCTCTGTTTCTTTTAATTCTTGTAATACGGATGACGAGGACGATTTTCCGTTTTCTGCGGTACTTGGAACCTATACCGGAGCTATGAATGTAACCGACCCAGATTTTACTAATGCACAGTACGCGGTGGTGGTTTCTCAGGTTAGTTCTAGTGTTATTAGGATAGAGCCAGCCGGCACTGCTGGTAGCGATTGGACGGCACACCTCACTAAAATTGCAGGTGTTTATACCTGTATTAGTTGCGCTTTAAGCAACCAGATTACAATTACCGATTTAGGAAATACAGTTCAGTTGTCATACAACTATGACGAGAATAACGAGCAGTTTTTAGGGGTGAAGTAGAATAGGGTTGGTTGACTCCGAAAATCATTTTCCTGACTCTGAAAATCATTTTTGTTAACCAGTTTTCTCTTTTCTT
>JBMYXX010000100.1:0-9222 GCA_049608805.1 Flavobacteriales bacterium
TCGAGCTTGTTGATAAGGAACCCGAAGTACGGGTTGCTGTGCTTTCAGGAGAAGGAAAACTATTCTGCGCGGGTATCGACCTTCAAATGCTAATGTCGGTTAAGAACGTGGAGAATATTGAATGTAGTGGAAGAAGAAGCGAGAAGATTCTCAGCTTCATTCATGATTTACAGAGTTGTATTAATGCCATTGAGAAATGCTCAAAACCCGTATTGGCGGCTATTCACAATGGTTGCATAGGTGGCGGAGTTGATATTGTTGCGGCCTGCGATATGCGCTATTGTTCCGAAGATGCCTATTTCACCATCAAGGAAATTGACATGGGAATGGTAGCGGATTTAGGAACGCTGCAACGCTTACCAAAGTTTGTAAAGCCAGCGGTTGTTGCAGAAATGGCTTTTACAGGAAGAAAGGTTGGAGCTGCTGAAGCCAAAGAAATTGGATTGGTAAACAACCATTTCGCTGATAAAGAAGCGATGCTCTCTGAGGTTAATAAGCTAGCTGAAATGATTGCTGCTAAATCACCGTTATCAATCAGAGGAACGAAAGAAATTCTAAATCATACGAGAGACCATTCTGTTGCTGATGGCTTGCACCACATGGCTGTTTGGAACTCGGCTATGCTTCTATCTGATGATTTGACAGCAGCATTTATGGCGGCAATGAGTAAGCAACAGCCTACTTTCAAGGATTAGATGAAATCAGCTTTTCTATTTCTCTTAGCGTGTATGCTTACTGTTTCGAATTCATTTGGGCAAAGCCTTGATGACTTGAAATGGATGGTTGGAGAATGGAAAATGGCAAATAGCTCAGAGCTTACCACAGAATCTTGGGAACTCCAAAACGATTCAACTTTGGTTGGAAAAGGCGTTTCTTTAAAAGATGGCAAGGTTGTTTTTGAAGAAGAACTAAGCGTAGAGTTGAGAAATGGTCAAATAACTTACGTTGCCGTTCTTCCGCACAAAACAGCACACTTCTTAATGACGGAGACTGGCAATCATCTGGCTGTGTTCGAAGACCCAAAGAATGACTTTCCATCTAAAATCGTTTACGAAAAGACGTCAAACAATTTGGCTGTTTCGCTTTTCGGAATACAAAATGGCGAAGAGCAAACAATGAATCTCCTCTTCGTCAAAAAGTAAATTTATCGGTTGGTACGGTTGTTGTCTTACCAACCGAAATTCCTAACCATGAAAAAGCTACTTCTTCTTTCCGCTGTTGCCCTCCTTTCCTCCTGCTCTATTAACCGAATGCTTTTAACGGTTGACACTAAACAACAAATTGAAAAGGCTGGGGTTGACATCAAACAAGTTCAGTTCTACAACTCAGAAGAGATTATTCTTGCTCGTCAGATAAAAAAAGAAGAGATAAATGTGGCTGAAGGAAAAGTTAGAATTGAGAACGGGAAACACATTGAGGAAATTATCATTCCGGCCAACACGCCTGGTGTTTGCGAATTGAATAATGAGAAAACACTTAAGGTGAGTTTTGATGCTGGTGATGGAAAGACAATCCCATTTCTTGTAGAGAAACGTGGAGAAGTTGTTTCCTCTGGCAGTTACTTTAAAATTGGAGCCAAAAAATGGGTTCGTACCAGCAGAGGAAGAAAAGTTGGTAAGCTCGATTATGAAGGAGAAATCTACAATATTGTTCGTGGGTCAGACAGTAAACTGATGATTGACAAATCAGTCTTAAACCGTGTTAAACGAGATACCCACGTTGCCAAAGGTCGCAAGCTGTAAAGACTTATTTTTGCCGCCCAAAACAGGCAATAATGGAACTTCTTATGACCAAAGTATGCATGACCAAAGACATTGGTGTGCACGGTAATCTTTTTGGCGGACTTATGCTTTCGTGGATTGATGAAGCGGCCGTTGCCATGAGCAACCGCATTTGCAAAACGCCAAATATGGTTACCCGAAAAATGACGGAAATTCTGTTTGAGCGCCCTGTAAAGGTTGGCCATACCATCAATATTTATGGCAAAGCTGTATCAATGGGAACAACATCAATTGCCTTGGATTTGGAGGCAAGACGTTACAACGTTTATACGGAAACCGAAGATGTGGTTTGTTCCACAACCATTGTGTTTGTACGTATTGATGAGGAAGGAAACAAAATTCCGATTGCCGGAGAAGTGAAAAGAAGATTTGACGAGCAGCACTAAAACGACTCTACCGTTTCAGAATAAACTCACACCTGTCTTTTTCAAATCCTGCGTTAATCAGTAAGGGTTGCAAGTCTTCAGATTGACTCAGTCGGACCAGAACACTACCCTTGGTGTAAACCTTAGTCTGCTTTAGGAGTTCTGTTGCAATTCCTTGTCGCCTGTTCTCTTTTTCCGTTGCAATAAAAACCAGGATATTTTCGGCAAAGTATCCTTCAAAGTTGGTTCGATTAACTACAGAAACACCAACAATTTCATCGCCAGTTCTGGCAATTAAAACAAAACCTCCTTGGTGCGGAAACTTGCTAAGCGCATACTCAATAGCTCTAGAAACATTGTCTTTGGCATCTATATAATCATCAAGATTCTCAATCAAAAAATTGATGATTTCCTCTTTCTCAAGAGTGGTAACAAAATCAGTTGTATTTAGAAGCTGATAATCTGCCATGTTGTTAAAAAAAGCAAAGCTTGATTTTCAAGGGCAACTTGGAACAAGCTTTGCGTTATCCAATACTGTAGCCCAAGAAACTAATTAAGCACCTGAATTACTAATTTTGGGCGCGTTTTCAAAAAATGAACACTGAATTGATAATGAGAAGACTGATACTTGCTTTAACCCTGATAATTTCTGCAACAAACGTATTTGCACAAAAATCTGGCTATCAGATTGAGTTCAATATAAAGGACTGTAAACCCGGAAATGTTGTTTTAGCCTACTACTATGGCGATAAACAGTACATAAAAGACAGCACGCAGGTGGACGCTTCTGGCAAGTTTGTTTTCAAGGGAGATGAAGCCATGGATCAAGGCATTTACATTGCTGTTATGCCACCAGACAACAAGTATTTTGAGCTAATCGTAGCTGAAGACCAGCATTTTTCAATGACGTCTGAATACAGCAAGATGATTTCTAAAATGGAGGTTGCAGGTAGCAAGGACAACGAAAAATTCTACGAGTACTTGCACTTTCTTGAAGACCAAAAAGACAAAGGAGCTGAACTTTCTGCTAGAAGCAATGTGCTGGAAAAAGCAGATAGCGCTGGATATAAAGAAAGCAAAGACTTCAAGCAAATACAGGAAGAAATGAAGTTGATTGACCAAGAGGTCAAGGACTACAAAAACAAATTCATCAAAGACAATCCTGAGGCCCTTTTAAGCAAAGTGTTCTTGGCCTCTAAAGACCCTGAGGTTCCTGACGCTCCAATTCTAGAAAACGGAAGACCAGACAGCACGTTTGCATGGAAGTACTTTAAGAAGCATTATTGGGATTTCGTTGATTTTAGTGATGATAGGATTCTCAGAACACCAGTCTATCACAGCAAGCTAGAACGGTTTATGACTAAAACCATTCAGCAAATTCCAGACTCAATTGCTGTTGAGGCTTCTAGGCTGGTTGAAAAGACACGGGCAAGCAACGAGCTTTTTAAGTACACCGTATTTTGGATTACAAGTCATTTCGAAACATCGAAACAAATGGGAATGGATGCAGTTTTCGTGCACATGGCCAAGAATTATTACATGACTGGTCAAGCATTTTGGGCCGATTCTACCACAATAGCGAAGATTAGTGATAGAGCCACAAAACTGAGCTATTCCTTGATTGGTGCTACGGCACCCAATCTTATTATGAAGGACACGTCCGACCAGATACAAGTCTTACATGCTTTAGATAATGAATACACAATTGCCTATTTCTGGGATCCAGAGTGCGGACATTGCAAAAAGGTAACTCCAAAAGTAAAAGCGTTTTATGACGAGTTTAAGGAAGAGCTGGATGTTGAAATCTATGGGGTAATGACAAATGCAAAAGAGCAAGAGTCTTGGAGAAAATACATTATTGAGAACAACTTAGATTGGATTAACGTTGAAGACCCAGAACAGAAAACTGCTTACAAATACCTGTACGACATCTACTCTACTCCGGTTATTTTCCTTCTAGATAAAGACAAGAAAATCATTGCTAAACGCATTGGTGCAGAGGATCTTGAAAATTTCATTCGTCATCACAAGAAGAAAACCTCATAGCAGTTAACTTAGCAGCAAATTATCCGACATGATAAATTCAAGAAACATCTTTATTCTGGTTCTTATTCTGCTTGTTGCAGGTTTAAGAATTGCAGGCGTTCTTCCTTACAATTTCACACCTGTAGCAGCCATTGCTTTATTTGGTGCTGCTATGTTTAGCAATCGTGCATTAGGCTTTATTTTGCCTTTGGCCATCATGTTTGTTTCAGATATGTTTATTGGCTTGCATAGTAGCATGATTGCAGTTTATGGGGCTTTTGTAGGAGTTGCTTTTATCGGTCAGTGGGTAAGAAAAAATCCTACTATGCTGAAAGCTCTTGGTGGAGCACTTGCGGGATCAATCTTGTTCTTTTTGGTTACTAATGCAGCGGCTTGGTTAGTTATGCCAGAATACACCAAAGACTTTTCTGGTTTAATGGCTAGCTACGCAGCTGGCATTCCTTTTTACAGAGGAACTCTTGCCGGAGACCTACTTTTTACAACTGTGTTGTTTGGTAGCTACAAACTAGCTGGCTACCGTTTCCCAACTTTAGTAAAAGCTTAAAAGTTGTCTAAAAATCCGATTACGGTTACACTAGTTGCCGTTGCTCTAGCCACACTGGTTAACGTTTACTATTTCTCAACTAGTTCCGAGTTAACTACGGTTGTTTCACGAACACTTTTTGCGGACTTAATCGTAGCTCTCAGTTTGGTCCCTGTTTACATGGCTATGCTTGTTAAAGGCTCAAACCATCAATTCGATTTTGTGGAGAGCATTAAAACGGGAATGAAACCCGTGGCCCTGTACACGCTCCTAATGACTGTTGTCACCTTTGCTTTATTCTCATTTTTTGGAGAACCGTTGTTTGCAGCCAAAATGGCTGAAATGCTTGAAACAGCGAATCAAGGTGTTCAAGATGGTATCATAACGCAAGAACAAGTTCAGGCGCATTTAGATGCCGGAAAACGTTTTTACTCCGTATGGTTTTATCTTCCAATTGTACTTCTCACCAACCTATTTGTTGGCTTTTTAAGTTCAATTTTAGCCGGATTTCTGGTTAAGAAGTAAAGTTAAACTAGCTGCTCTGCCAATTGGTTGAGGTTTAGCCCACCAAAATTTCCAGAGCTCATTAGAAGCAAGTTTTTATCCTTCCAAGTTTGACCTTGTAACCAAGAAACCAACGCCTCGCTTTCTGTAAATACAAGAAGATCATCACGCTTAAATGCCGACTTTACATCCTCTGAACTAAGTGGCGGCAACTTTTTATGCTCAAGTGTTTTAGGGTTAAAGTAAACCACAGAAACATCTGGCTTATTCATGCAACCTTCGTATTGCGATAAGAATTTCTGATTGAGCGAACTAAACGTATGAAGCTCCATGCACGCCACCAAACTCCGATTTCCGAACTGATTCTTAACCGCAGAAGTCGTAGCCTTTAACTTAGACGGAGAATGCGCAAAATCTTTGTAAACCGATGTTGTCTCTGCTTCGGCAATTAGTTCTAAACGCTTTGAAGCTCCTGCAAAATCTTGAATAGCGTCATAAAAATCAGCATCCGAAACACCAATGCTATTACAAACCAAGCGCGCTCCATTCAAGTTCATCAGATTATGATTCCCAAAAACTTTAAGAGGTATTACACCATCACCCACAAGCAATGATGTAACACCATTTTCTGTCTTACGTGCTGGTACAGAATACGGTATTTTTTCAATGGCATTTTCACATTCATCAGCCACTATAGCCACTTCTTTATCATCTACCGAGTAAATGAGTTTGCCATTTGGCTCAATTAAATCTGCGAAAATTCTAAACTGCTCTACGTAATTATCAAACGTTGGAAACACGTTTACATGGTCCCAAGCAATTCCGCTTAGCAAAGCAATATTTGGTTTGTAGAGGTGAAATTTTGGTCGCCTGTCAATTGGGCTACTCAGGTATTCATCCCCTTCAAGAATTACAACTGGAGCGCTTGCAGTAAGCTTAACCATGGTTTCAAAACCTTCAAGCTGCGCACCAACCATGTAATCAGTTTCCACATTGCACTTGTTAAGCACATGCAAAATCATGGCTGTTATGGAGGTTTTACCATGGCTACCACCAATTACAACGCGGGTCTTATCCTTTGTTTGTTCGTAGATGTATTCTGGATAAGAGAATATTTTCAAGCCTAACTCTTGCGCTTTCAGCAACTCAGGATTGTCCTCTCTAGCGTGCATTCCGAGAATAACTGCATCAATTTGAGCAGTAATTCGGGTCTCATCCCACCCCATTTGCTCGGGCAGCAAACCATATTTATCTAAGCGTCCTTTCGAAGGTTCAAAAACCTCATCATCAGAACCAGAAACGACATAGCCTTTATGATGCAAAGCCAAGGCTAAATTGTGCATAGCGCTTCCGCCTATGGCGATAAAATGTACTCTCATGGTAGTTTTCTTAATCAACCTAAACTTGTGGCTATTTACGGCACAAACGCTTACGGTTTAACAGAAGTTTTGCACGTAGTGTTGTTGGATTAATCAACCGATATACAATGACAGAAATGGCATTGATTATATTCGCCCAAAACAGGAACAATGCAGTTATACTCAATTGAAACAGGATATTTTAAGTTGGATGGTGGTGCCATGTTTGGCGTTGTTCCAAAATCGCTTTGGCAAAGGACAAATCCTGCCGATGAAAACAATATGTGTACCTGGGCAATGCGCTGTTTACTTATTCAGACCGAAGACCGCTTGATTTTGGTTGATAATGGCATTGGGGACAAACAAGACGACAAATTCCTTCGGCACTATTACTTACATGGACAAGATACGCTCGAAAAAAGCCTTGCAAAGCATGGTTTTGGCAAGGATGACATTACTGATGTTTTTCTCACGCATCTTCACTTTGACCATTGCGGTGGAAGTGTTATTTGGAATCGTGACCGAACGGGCTACGAGATGAATTTCAAGAATGCAACCTACTGGAGCAATGAGAAACATTGGAAATGGGCGGTTGAGCCAAACCGAAGAGAGCAAGCTAGTTTTCTAAAAGAGAACATACTTCCAATTCATGAAAGTGGACAACTCAAGTTTATAGAAGACGAGGGCAACTGGATTCCGGGAATAGATGTGCTTTTTGCTAACGGCCACACAGATGCGCAGATGATTCCTAAAATTCAGTACAAGGACAAAACATTGGTTTTTATGGCCGATTTACTCCCATCGGCAGGGCACTTCCCGTTACCGTTTGTGATGGGATATGACACAAGACCGCTACTTACGTTAGATGAAAAACAGCGTTTTCTAGCCGAAGCTGCTGAAAAAGATTACCGTCTTATGTTTCAGCACGATTCGGTAAACGAATGCTGTACAGTTAAAAACACGGAAAAAGGTGTTAGAGCAAATGAGTTCTTTAAGCTCGCAGACTTCTAGGTTTAGAACTTATCCATTCCTTGGCCTTTTTGCATCACTTTAACCAGCTTGCCACCAGAATACTTGGCGCGGTAAGTAATGTTGCCATCCATGTCCCAGTACGTATTAGAGCCGTTTAGTCGGCCATTGAGGTAACTAATGCTAAACCATTTTGCTCCGTGCTCATACCATGCCTGAGAAAGCCCTTCCAGTTTTCCTTTGTTGTAGGTGAGCTCTTGAAATTTAAATCCATTAGAATAAAACAGTTTCCATAGACCGTCTTTGGCGCCTTTAACATAGCTACCATCAGCACGTAATTCTCCAGACTCGTGCCATTCCACACTTTTGCCGTCTTCTAAGTTATCTGCGTAAGACTTATCGTATTGCTTATTCCCATTCGGATACCAAAGCAAAGCCTTTCCGTGTCGGTTTCCGTTTTTGTACATCACGTCAAACTTTGGCTTGCCTGTGTCAAAAAAGCCCTTCCATTGTCCGTGCATTTTACCATCCACAAACTCCCCGGTTTCCTTTACCTGGCCGTTCGCGTACCAAGACGTCCAAACACCTGTTTCCTTATCGTTTACAAAAGCCCCCTTGCTAAACTTCTCTCCAGTTTCAAAAAAACGTCCCCATTCTCCAGACTTCAGCCCTTGCGCAAAGTTTCCTTCCTTCCATTTTGTTCCTTCAACTTCGTAGAAGTATGTCCAGCTACCCTCCAACTTATCGGCTTTAAATTGGCCTTTACTTCCAAGATTTCCGTTCTCGTAAAAAAACTGCCACTCTCCTTCCCTTTTATCAGCAACAAACGGTCCTTCCATTTCAACTTTACCGTTTTCGTAATACCACGAAAACGTTCCAGTTTTCATTCCATCCTTGAAATTTCCGGTCATGCTTAACTGACCGTTTTCATGCCATTTCTCCTCTTTACCGGTTTGTTTACCCGCCTTGTAGCTCACTTTGCGCTTTGGTTTACCATCAGCATAGAAATACTCCCACGTATTATTCTTCTCGCCATTTTTCAGCGAACCCTGGAACTCAACCTGACCATCAGCATAATAGCTAATGTTCTTGCCGCTTTCCATTTCTTGGTCGCTCATCATCTGACCATCTCGGTAATAGCATTTCCAACGACCAGTTTTCTCATTGTCTTTGTACTTGCCCTCGCAGAAAGGCTTACCATCATCGTAAAAGCTTTTCCACATTCCTTGCTTCAAACTGTCTATGAGTTTTCCTTCTTCCTTAACTGTTCCGTTAGGCCAAAATTCTTGGTGGCTTTGTGCAAAACTCAACAACGGAAGTGCCAAAAGAATGACTACTAATTTCTTCATGCTATTTCAATGCTAATTCGGTAACTAGGTCTTCGCCCAGTTCTTTGTTTATGTTTTTAATGATGCTCTCTTTGGCAAACATTAGTTCGTTTCTAAGTACAGAACTATCGAGTTTCACACTCAAAACTCCGTTTTTGAAGTAAATATTTTTGGTTCTGTTCTTAACAGAAGGTCCCAAAAGCGCTCCCCACAAGTGTGCTATCCGCGTTTCTTTAGCCTTATTTGCCCGTGGATGCTTAGACAACCAATCGTCTATAACCTCTTTTAATGGCTGCTGATTTGAGCCTCTCTTTCTCAAGCCTTGTAGTCTTTTAAAAAGTTCAGCAC
>JBMYXX010000101.1:0-9004 GCA_049608805.1 Flavobacteriales bacterium
TGGCGGCTTACGAACGGACTGTATTGGCTACCGAAGCGCCTTTTCAGCAGTATTTGCATGGAGACAAATCCGCTTTAAGCGATAAAGAAAAACGTGGTGCAGCATTGTTCTTCTCAAAGGCAGAATGCTACACATGCCACAACGGTCCGGCTTTAGCAAATATGGAGTTTCATGCACTTGGCATGAACAGATTAAGCGGCCCTGGAGTGTATGTAACCAACTTTGTTGGACCTAACGTTAATCTGGGCAGAGGTGGCTATACAGGCAACGAAGAGGACATGTACAAGTTTAAGGTACCGCAACTCTACAATCTCATTAACTCACGGTTCTACGGCCATGGCGCGTCTTTTACGTCTGTAGAAGAAGTAATTAGATACAAGAACCTTGGAGTTCAAGAAAACGCAGAAGTACCGTTAACTCAACTGGCAGAGGGTTTTAAGCCACTTGGACTTACTAATGATGAAATTGAAGCTATATCTGCATTTATTGAATACGGTTTGTACGATAGAAACCTAGACCGTTACGTGCCAGACAACATTTTATCTGGTTACTGCTTTCCTAACGCGGACTACCGTTCTAGCGAAGAGTTTGGTTGTCAGTAGTCGAAAGAGATTCTAGCAACCCGCGATTTGATAATTACAGGACAAACTGTTTCAGAAATGATTAGAAATTCACGGCTCAATTAATCCAATTCAAAATATGTCGTTTAGCTTAGTTCTTGCCAAAAAAGCCGTTTCTGCTCTACTTATTACAGGATTTTTTGCAAGCACGCTTTGGTGGGCAGCCAATTTGGTTTAGAGCCAAAGTTCTTTTCTAAGCAACAACTAACTAGGTCCGCGCACGTTCTATATTTGTGAACATGCGGTTAGTCCTTTTACTCTTACTTCTTCCTCTTTTTAGTTACTCTCAAAAATGGATTGGCTCCTATGAGGCAAAGCATTCTATTGACGAGAAAATAGCCATAAAAAAAACTTTCGGTAAAGAAGTTAAATTAGCTAATAATGAGCGAGTTAAGTCGTTTCTAAAAACTTCATTTCCTAACCTTACATCCAAAGGAACAGACCTAGTATTAGAAAGCGAAACTTCTAGTCCAAAAGGGAAACATCTGCTGTTTAGCCAAACCCTTAACGGACGTAAGGTTTTTAGAGGTTCGGTTAAAGTTAACCTCAGATTAGATGGTACAATTCTGAGTGTGTTTGACCACACGTTTAATGTTTCGGAAAATGAAGAAGTAGAATTCCCAGACCATCAGCCTTACCACGATGGTTTGATGGCGCATTACCAAACACCAAACAACGGAAAACTCCATCGGTATGAGTTAAACGAAGTCTATTTTATGGCCGATGACGAACTTATTCCAGCAATTCATTTAGAAGTTGTAGAATCTATCGACAGGTACTATGAGTTGATTTTAGACAACCAAACACAAGTTGTTTACCAAAACGACCTTCTTGCCTACTCTTCTGCGCCAGCAGATAGTATTGTTAATGTTTGGGTTTTTAATCCTGACCCATTAACCACCACAAACCAGAGTTATGGCGCACCGTATGCAGATGCAAACGACATTGATGTGCTTGAATTGAATGCAGAACGCGTACTAAGTCAGGCTCCAGTAACGTTTGAAAACGACACGTTTTTCCTTCGGAACGATTACGTGAGTATAGAAGAGTTTTCGTTGCCAAACGTGCCGCCAGCCTTCAGTCTTACAGGCGATTTCAATTACACAAGAGCACAATCTGGGTTTGAAGACGTGAATGCGTTTTACCACATCACCTATTTCCAGCTTTACATACAGTCTTTGGGCTTTACCAATATTGTAGATTACCCCATTGCGGTAGATGCGCATGCGTTAAATGGTGGAGATAACTCCAACTTCAACCCAGGGTTTAATCCGCCCAGATTGCAGTTTGGCGAAGGTGGTGTTGACGATGCCGAAGATGCCGATGTAATCATTCATGAATACGGCCATGCCATAATGCATTCGGCAGCGCCCGGCACCAACAGCGGAACTCAGCGCAGAGCTTTAGACGAAGCCACAGGCGATTATTTCGCGTCCTCGTATTCCCGTTTCATCAGTCCAAACCGTTGGGAAGATGTGTTTACGTGGGATGGCCACAATGAATACTGGGCTGGCAGAAGCAGCGTAAGTTCTGACCACTACCCGGAAGATTTAGACAATAACATTTACACCGATGCTGATATCTGGTCGGCAACACTGATGGAAATTTGGGGAGATATTGGCCGAGAAACTACAGACGCCATTATGATTCAGGCAGCTTACAGTTTTTCTGAAGGAATGACCATGCCGCAAGCCGCAGAGTTGTTTCTACAAGCCGACACACTTCTTTTTAACGGAGACAATTTTACGCCAATCAGACAGCGAATGTTTGATAGAGGTTTAATTCCTTGGAATGTGGGAATTGAGGACAATACAACAGTTTACAAGCCATTTAGCGTATATAATTCTGCTGGGTTTACTTCTGGCAAAGAGCCGCTGCAAATTGTTTGCAACCAGCCGTTTGGCATTAAACTATTCAATGCTGTTGGTCAGCAGTTGTTGGTTGAGGAAAATGCCAATGGCAATTTCAGCCTAAACGGTGAAAGCCTAAGTGCTGGAGTTTATGTGGTTGAGATTACCGTTAATGGAGCAGCTCATTCAGTGAAATTGGTGAAGCATTGAGTTCAGAAGATTTGATGATTTCCATTGTAATGCCAGTCAGAAATGCTGGGCGTTATTTAGAACCGTGTTTACAATCCATCATTAATCAGTCAGAAACCAACTGGGAGTTGATTGCCGTAAATGACCATTCTACGGATGGCTCTGAACGCGTTCTTAGAAAGTTTGCCCAAGTTGATGTTCGCATTAAGGTGTTAGATAATGTGGGGAAAGGAATTATTCCTGCGTTGCAAACGGCTTACTCCCATTCTACCAGCAAGTTGATTACCAGAATGGATGCCGATGACCTTATGCCAGCAAACAAATTGCAGGTTTTGAAGCGAAACTTAATCCAAAACGGGCAAGGTAATTTGGCCGTTGGACAAGTTCAGTATTTCTCTGATGAAGGTTTGAAAGATGGTTATCGTTACTACGAATCTTGGTTGAATGGCCTAACAGCCGCAGGCAACAACTACTCAGATATTTACCGAGAGTGCGTAATTCCATCTCCGTGTTGGATGGTTTACAGAGATGATTTTGAGCAATGTGGTGGGTTTAATTCTGAGACTTATCCTGAGGACTACGACCTCTGCTTTAGGTTCTACCAGCAAAAGCTGAATGTAATTCCCTGCGCAGAGGTGCTACATCATTGGAGAGATCATTCTGACCGTTCTTCTAGAAACGACCCGAACTATGCCGATAATCGCTTCCTAGACTTAAAGCTAAAGTGGTTTTTAGAGCTAGACTACGATTCTAGCAGACCGCTGGTGGTTTGGGGTGCGGCTTCTAAGGGTAAGGCCTTAGCCAAGGGATTGCTTAATGCTGAAACCAATTTTAGGTGGATGTGCAACAACCCCAACAAGATTAACAAGCACGTTTACAACACGCTGATTGAAGATGTTGCGAAAGTTACCGAGCTAGGCAACCCACAAGTTATTGTTGCTGTAGCAAACAAAGACCAACAGGCCGAAATACGCAGCTTGCTGAGTTCTGAACAGGCTTTCTTTTTCTGTTAGCGGAATTGTCTTTTTTCTTCATCCGCCCGAAGTTGCACTGTTTAGAAAACACAAGGGTTGCGTATCTATCATCACGCTCTATTTTGATAGCTAGCCTTGTGTGTAGTGTTTCCTTTTTATTTCAGGAATCAAACGTTTCCAAATGACAAGTACAAAAGCTGTTAAGCCAAGCAATAGGATTGCCACAATCTCAGCTTCAAACCTGTCGTTGTATGACTTGTCCGCGAAAACAATGTCGTAACCATTTGTCTTGACCTTAATTGTTGTCAACTGCGATAGATTTACGCAGTCTTCATTGTCCAAATAGATTCTTTTGCTAACCAGTTTTCCGCTGACCTTTAAGTGGATATAGTCTCTTATTCCACCACATTGAAGGTTAACAATTTCAGCGTCTATTTCTTTACCACTTTCAATTAAAGAGCGTTCCAGCAATTCCTGTCGGACATGGGAATATGTCAAATAAACGATGGCAATTAGACTGATAATTGATAGAATAATCTTCACTTGTTTCAGGCCCGGTTTGAGTTCAATTCAAAATTACGAACAACGGTTACTGCCATGAAAATAGGGCTTTAATTCCTTCCCTTCTATCCTTCAACCATGCTCAATACATAGTGTTCCCATTGGCTGTTCCTTCTGGAATCTCTTGCATAGAGTCCCAATGCTCAATGATTTTTCCTTCCGCATCAAACCTAAAAAAGTCCATTGTTACATATTCCTCTCCTCCTGGCCATACTTGATGCGTGTGTAATGCAACCAAATCTCCTTCGGCTATACTTCGTACAAACTCAATGGTTTTGTTAGGGAACTCACGCCCCATACGTTCGAAATAGTCGATAAATGGCTGTTTACCATCTCCAACCAACGGATTGTGCTGAATGTACTCTCCGCCAACGTATAGTTCAACGGCTTTTGCTGGATTGCCATCGTAAGACATTCTGTAAAAGTCGATGGCGTTTTTCTTGTTTGCTTCTAAATTCTGATTCATGATTTGTGATTTTTGAATTCGTTTATGAGTTGTAATACCTGCTTATGAGCTCTTCCGGTCACCTTTTCGAAATCTGATTCTGTCTCGAAGGAACCATCTCTAATCCCATCATATATACCACCGATTACTGCACCCATAAAAGTTCCTAATTCCTTTTGTCGGGAAGCTAAGAATGCTTCGGAGGTCATGTACAGGTATTTCAAATTGATTTCAAATACTTGGTTCATTGCTTCCACCAGATCTTTCTGCTCAACAGGTTCTGCTGTTAGATTGTAAATGGCAGAATTCAATTGATCTGAAAGCAATAGTTTGGTGTATGCTTCTGCAAGTTCTGATTTACTGGTGTAAGAAGTCTTTCCATTTAAGGCGCTGTTAGAGACATACCCTAATTCTAAATAACTGTCGAGATACTCCAAATCAGGTTCAAGATATAGTCCGTTTCTGCCAACCGCCCAACTTAACCCTGAGCTCTTTAAATCGCGTTCCGTTTGTCGGTTGCTCTGTACAACCGGACCAAAAACGGTATCTACATTATGGCCAATAATACTGGTATAAACTACTTTTTCTACACCATTGTGTTTTGCCGCCTTAATGATGTTTCGGTGCTGTTGCACTCGCGCTGTTGGGGCATCCATTCCTGAAATAATCAGAAGTCGGTCAATCCCTTTTAATCCATCTTCAAAATCTTGAGGAGAATTGTAGTCCCCTTTTCTTATTTCAATACCAAGGTGTTTAGCCTTCTCTGGTGTTCTGGCAAACCCAACCACGTTAGCCGAGCCTATTTCAGTAATCAGCCTCTTGGCTATTACGCTCCCCAGCTTACCGTTAACGGCAGTTACTGCAACTTTCATTACGCTAGAGATAAGTGTTTGCAACCGTTAAACCGATAAACACAATAAGCCCAATGCTTAACACAATTGCTGGAGCATAAGACATTAAAGGATGCTTGGTTTTATAGTGGTTTGCAATTGCACCAATAAGCAATCCTTGCAGGCCAATGGCTGCAAATAGAGATAGCATAGGAATTTGAATTCCAATTGCACCTAGTACCTCTAATCCTCCTATAAGAAGGATGTAGTTACCAGGCAATCCAAATTCCTCGAATTGGTCTTTAAGTGGCTTAGCCTTAAATAGTTTTGCGCCTCCCACAAAAAGGAATGCGGCTGTTAGAAATATTTTTAAAACGATCATTGTTTTCTTCTTGTTTGATTTATGGCACAAACTAAAGAAGAGCAAGCGCCATGAAAAAGGTTAATCCTTGCAATAATCGATACCTGGCCTAATGGAGCTATCCGTTAATCTTGGACATAAATTCCTTTGGACCAAGACCTTCTTGCTTTCGAAAAAACTTGGTGAAATTGGTGGGTTCAGCAAAACCTAGCATGTAAGCTGTAAGGCTGATGTTTTTATCGGGGTCTAGCAAGTACCGCTTGGCTTTGCTCATAATAATATCATCAATAACCGCTTTTGCCGTTTTACTGGTTAATGCTTTACAAGCATTGTTTAACTCTTTGTACGATGTATTGAGAATTACGCAATATTCATTTACGTTTCTAGTAATGGAAATATTATCGTCAACGGCCTTTTGAAACCGAATAAACAAGTCGCGTACCGACTTGGTTGAAACTGTTTTTGTCTCGGCCACAGATTGCATTCTAATTTTTAAAAAGAAAGCACGTAGTAAGCTTTGAATAATCTCCTTTTTGAAAGGAGAGTCTGGTGATTGATATTCTGTTTGTATGAGGTTAACTATTGAATTTAACGCTTGATGGTCTGTTGCATTTGCAATAGAAACTTTAGGGCTATACAAGAACGAATTGTAAGGGTACGAATATGAAAGGTCGCTAAACGTGAGTTGATTCTGATAGATGAAGTCTTGTGTAAAAAACAGGATATGCCCTTTTACGTTGGAATACTTTCTCCAAGAGTGAATTTGGTCTTTTCCAATGAACAGAATATCCTTTGGTTGATACTGATATTCACGAAAGTTTACCCGATGAGTACCAGAACCTTCAGTAATAAAAACAACTGCGTAGAACCGAAGCCGATGGTCAATCTCTCTTGTGCTTGGTGCGCTACTTTCAAGAAAATAGCTCAGCTCTCTAACCTCAAACCCAAATTCAAGGTGCTCTTTTCTAAATGAGAATTCTGGTACAGATTGCATGTATTAAACTATGCCTTGAAAATAGTGGTTTAGCCAGTCTAAAACTCGTAGGAGTTATGTAGGCACTGTTCAATAATTTACCACAAGGGTTTCTCACAATTCGTACAGACGCGATGTATTGCGTCTCTAACGTATCTGTCGTCACGCTCTATTTTGAGATAGTAGGTGTTGGGGTAAGTTTTATCATTTCGGTCGTCAGAAGAAGATATACTCTCCGTTACTGTCCTTTGATAAGTTTTTAGGACTGTAGTCAGGAAACATTTTGCTGTCCAAGTAAAAACAAAGGCCTGCGACCGAGCCAGCAAATACCAAATTGATTACAATGTCAATTCCCGAACCTGCGTCTCCAATTGTTTGTAGAAAACCAACAATTACTAGTATTCCGCATACCCTGTATATCGGTCCGCTGTACTGGTATATTTCATACATAAAATAGGCTGTAAAGAGGGGGACAACTAATACAAGTAACATCATCAATGGTTGCATTGTCGCTAAAGTCAAGTTGGTCACAATCCAAACCTTTAAAAGAATGGAAATACCCATTAGTCCAAGAAGGATGTTATTGTAAATCTTGTATTTCGCAATATTTTCAGGCTTTGCCGTTCCCGTAATGAGAAGGGCAATGCCTTTTTTGTCGTAGTACAATTCAGCAAGCTCCGTATAGAGTTCCTTGTCAGATTTACCTGTCTTCCGTCCTTCAATAATTAGACTTTTTGCGTGTTTCTTGTCAAGTGATTTTGCCATTAGATACTGTCTTTTAAAATTTGCCCACAACGTTTTCAGCTAAAGATAATGCGTTAAGTAGCTACCCAACTTTCGCCATGCGAAAATATCAATGGTCTGTTGCCTTATTCGTGCTTGTGTTTGGTCATTTAGACATTTTGTGGACTCACAATAGAGCTCTGTAACGGAACAATAGAATTTAGGGGTGTAACAAAACTATTTCGCGATATCACATAATCTTTATGTGGTGCAACAAATACTTTATGGGTATACACAGAGTTTAGTTGTTACGCGAAGAAAAATATTTGTGTAGCTACAAATGTTTTTAGGTGCGAAACAGAAAGTATTTGCGGTAACCACTTTGCGCCCTATTTTGATAGTAGGTGGTGTAGGACGTTTTTATTTTTCCTCTGTCAACGTTCCAGTCTGCTCCGTTGATTCAAGAAGGTTTTCCTAGCTGACAAATGGTTCGGTGGTGAGAAAGAAAATTGTAACAGTCCCAATAATTACAGCAGGAATAAGGTTCATTTTTTTTGTCCTTACTATTCGAATGGTATTTAGAACGATTAGAACTATTACGATGAATGAAACAACAACATTTAAGTTTAGCATAATCGTTCCTGCAAGTACGTTTTGAACGTTATTTCCTAAGAAGTCAAGTGTCAACATTAACGTGGACAAGAAAATAATCGCTTTCGAGTTGTTGTCTGCCATCATCTATAGGTGGTCATTTCCAAATGTGCTACAACGTTTTCCGCTAAAGATAATGCGTTAGAAACTGCCGTCCTTTCGCCATGCACAAACAGCGCAGAACGAAACTAAGACTGACTGACGTACAGTCGCACGCATTAGGTTTAGTGGGTGTTGGGCTTAGTTTTTTCTTTCTTTTTATGTCAATGTCGCTGTCAAAAAGCAAGCGGCAGTTATTGTCGTATGATAGAGAATGGCAAATAAATGGTCACTTCGTGGCGCGGTTTTCTTTTGAAACGTTCTGAAATACTTCTCATACCTGTCCGACTTCAAAAATGTCAAGTAGTTGAGTATGATAGACGTCAATACAGCCGTCCAAAATATATACATGAAACTGGTTTCAAACTTTAGCGTCTCAGATAGATTAACTGCAAAAAGACCAAATGTCACAAGTAAACATGAGAGTGTCCACGTCATGATACTATACCCAAACATGACATTGTTGAAGTCTATGTACGAGTCAATTCGTACAATTTGTCCTTTTTCAACTCTTTGGGTTACCCGCTCTGGTAGTCGAAACAGTTTCATTAACCAAATGAGCGGTCGAACAATTAGGTTGTTAGAAGTCCAGTTCAGCATTCTAACAGTCAGGTAGAAAATATAAGCGTACCGCTTTCTTGTCAACGGAGTGTCGGTGTTTTTAAAATTAAGCCCAACGGTGCGCCTAAAAGTATTGCGTTTTGAAACTACTGAGTTTTCGAGATACG
>JBMYXX010000102.1:0-8964 GCA_049608805.1 Flavobacteriales bacterium
TCATTGGTGTGTGAGTTACCTCCAAAGTAGCTTCAAAATCTTCTTCCGCTTTTTCGTAAATGGGCAAATCGTGGATAACAAATCGGACGTCTCGGTCCATGTCTCCATCATCATTATCGGCTTTAAACTTGAGCGTTACATCTTTCCCCGCAAGCGATGTCTGCACTTCGTGAAACTCGTTATCGTTAAAAAATGGAATAGAAAACAAATCGCCATCTATGGTAAAATCCATGGTGGTTCCTCCCGAAACTCCAATCACTCTTAACTTAATGGCAAGCGTGTTGAATTCTCCCGTGAGGTTTACATCATAATAAGCCGTGTCTCCTTCTGGTACAGCTGTATTGGTTCTATTTACGGTTAAAACTTCCTGACCAGTTGTTTCTAGCCAACCGCGTGCTACATCATCTCCAGCCTCCCACTCTGCGCCATCAACTGTAAGTGTTCCACTCTGGTTTATACTTACATCGAAGTCTTGCCAAGTGTTGTTTCTAACGTAAATGGTTGATTGAGAAACCGATTGAATTGCAAAAGCAAACAAAAAAAGGGCAACAAGAGGAAATCGCATGATGGTTATTTTGAGGAATAACGAATATACGATTGATAAGAATGCACAATGCGCGCATTCTATAAACCATGACCAGAAGGCAAGCTTCTTTTACTGTATAACTACTGGTTTAACAAGCCGCGATTTACCGTCCAGCATCTCCACCAAATACAATCCAGGTTTAAGAAAGGATACATCTAATGTTCCGTATTCGCCTACCGCTGCCAATGGGCTAATCCGCTTTCCGTTTAGGTTGAGGATAGCAACATCAATTTGCATCTCATTCTCAAATTTGAGAACACCAGAAGTATTCGGGTTTGGGTAAAAAGCAAGTGGCTTTTTTGCATTTACCGAACCAATTCCAACATTTCCATCAGAACAAAACTCTGCCATGGTATCAAACCATAGTTTAGAAAACAGAATGCTTGGTGTTGCACATTGAAAATGGCTTATGGTAGAATCTCGTTCTATAACTTGTATATCGGTTGCTCCATTATCAATCATATATTCCGAAGCAATAAGTGTATTTAAATAGGTTACCTCCTCATCGCTACGGCAATAGTTGAACATTACTGGCACCTGCGGAACCCATTCAAAGACATTATTATCTCTCAGTGCAATTTGCGCTGGGTGCTGTGGGTCTGAAAAAAATTCGTCTTGGTATTCTTGCTGAAATATGAGTCTTGGAACACTTGGCATTGCAGCATTGAGCTCTCCCATACTATGGTTTCCATCTAATAATGGTGGCAATGTTTCATCATAAGGCGGAACATATATCTGCTGAATACTATCGTATAAATTGCCATAAATATGCTGATAAGACTGAATGAGATACGGCAAATATCCTGGTTGTGCATAAGGCTCAAATGAGGCAACCATATCTAGTTGGGCTCCGGACATATCGTAAGGACCGCTACCTGGCGCAGAAGCTGTAACGGTAAATTCCGAACTCAGTTCTTCCTGAATTTTTCGGTGGGTTGCCATTACTGCATGCCCGCCTTGAGAATAACCTACAATAAACAGTTGATCATTGAGCTCTAGGTTTAAATCGCCACATATTGTTCTACAGGCTCTCATCAAATCTACAGATGCCGTTGCCTGAGATTCTGCGTGCTGATACGGATGAATTCCTGGCGATAAGCCAAGCCCCAAGTAATCTGGCAAGCACATGGCGTAACCGTGTGTTGCGGTCATAACCCCTAGGTTCCATTCTCCATTGAGATAGTAGAAAGTATCGTCCTTTTTAACCTTGGTTCCGTGCAAATAAGCCATCATAGGCATGGCACAAGTATCACCAGTTGGCAAACAAACTAAACCAGAAGCCGTGGTTGGCGTTCCATCAACATTTGGTGTTTGGTAAACCACTCGGTGTACATCAACTTCATAGTTTATGGGAAGAATACCAGCAGGAATGCCATTTTCTGCAAGCAGATTATCTATATCATCAAAATCTAGATGTAAAACAATTGTGTCTTCAACTATAGTTCCTTGTCCAAAACTTGAAAATGAAACCGTAAGAAGCAGGAGAAGCAAAGCGAGTATTTTATTCATTTCCCAAAGATATAATCTACAATGCAAGCATTGGAAGTTTACTGACAGTTAAGGTTTTTGAACTGTACATAGTTTACATTTGACCTGCATCCAAATCTCAAGCTATGAAAACCTCTTCTTATTTCTGTACTGCAATTTTAGCGTTCTTCAACATGGGCAATTCCTTTGGCCAAATAACCATTCTCAGTTCAGATTATACTGAAATGGGTGACGAGATAGTTAGATATACAGATACAATTCCGGGTTACGGCCCAGGTGGTTCGGGAGCAGACCAAACATGGGATTTTTCTGTTGCAGTTAATCATGAAACTGCAACCACAAACGTTGTGTCAGTTGGTTCAACTCCTTATGCATCAAGCTTTGGAAGCTCCGATTATGCCATGACTGGAGCCGCTGACTCCTACCTGTTTTTTACGCACAATAACGTTTATATGGGTACAAACGGAGCAGCCGGAGACTTACTTGAGACAGGAGAAATTATAGAAGCACCTTTTACAGACCCATTGGTTCTTCACACTTTCCCAAGAACATATAATTCTAGATTTGAAGATATTTATGGTTTTACAGCTGAAGCTGACGGATCTGCGTTTGACGTTTACAGAATAAGACTAACGCATAGTGGCATTGTGTATGACACTACGGATGCATACGGAACGCTGATAACCCCTACTGGAACTTACGATGCATTGCGCGTAAAAACCGTTGACTATACCACAGACGTTATAGAAGTAGTTCTAACCCCGCCTTTGTTCCCTGGGCTGCCATTAATTTGGATTCCATTTACCACTGTTCAAGACACAACTGTTTCATACAGTTGGCACGCTAAAGAGCAAATGTTAGCAATTGCTGAGTTCTCTTTAGACAGCATTGGAAACCCAGCTCGTTTCACGTATTCTTCCGTTCCTCCTGTAAATACCGTTGGAATTGATGAAACAACAAAACTCAACTCTCTTGTTGTTTATCCTCAGCCAGCAACAGAACAAGTTTGTTTAAAGGGGTTGGAAGAAAACAAAGTTTATCAGGCAGAAATTTTTGCCACTAATGGTAAGAGAGTTAGGCGTTCTACAATGAATGGGAGTTGCCTTAACGTGGCAAATTTATCTTCCGGAATGTACTTACTCAGCCTAAGTAGCAAAGAGGGTATTTATCGTGAAACTCTAAAATTTGTTTTGCGTTAAAAGCAACAATGAAGGAGGCCGATTTACCCGAAAACGAAAATGAACGTCTTAAGGCGCTAGAGAGCTACCAGATTCTTGATACGCTGGAAGAGAAAAGCTACGACAACATTACGCTTATCGCTTCGCAAATTTGCGACACACCAATTTCTCTGGTTTCCTTGGTTGATGACGAAAGACAATGGTTTAAATCTCATCATGGTTTAGAAGCCACCGAAACGCCAAGGGAGTATGCTTTTTGTGCCCATGCTATTATAGAACCAGATGTGGTTTTCTCTATCGAAGACTCTAGGCTAGATGATAGATTTAAAGACAATCCGCTTGTAACCGGTGATCCGAGAGTAATCTTTTATACCGGTGTTCCTTTGGTAAACCCTGATGGAAATGCATTGGGAACTTTATGCGTAATTGACAATACGCCTAGAACGCTAGACGTAAAGCAGGTTAAGGCCTTGAAAGCCTTAGGAAACCAAGTTGTAAAACTCTTAGAGTTACGTAAGACAAACAATAAGCTTGAAGAAATCAACGCCAAGCTTTCTGAATTTGCCGAAGAAGTAGAGGACGAATTAGAGTCTCCGTTGTCTGAATTGACCACGTTTACCGCTCTAATGATCTCATCTTACGAAAACCATTTAGACCAAAAAGGTAAAGACGTATTAAGAGGAATAGACAGAAACGCAGTTCGTCTAAAGCGAATTATCCAAGAATTACTCTGGAATATTAGGTAGCCAGTACTTACTGATATTGGGTTAAAAGGCTTTAACTCGGGTTCTACATTTCTGCGGACATCCATGTAAAAAAGGCCATAGTCTGCTACGTAGAAACCTTTTCTCCTTCAGCGCTTTCTTGTTCAATCTGAGACACAAATCCTTCAATAACTACGGTTGTGAGGAGAGGGTTAACCATGTGATAAAGATGCTCTCTGAAAAGGTCTTTCTCTCCCTTATCGGTAATGTCAATTATCTGTGCATGGCTATTATCATAGATTCGGTTTACGAACTTGGCCACAGAATCTCGCTCACTTTTCAGAATCATGATTGGAATGTTGTGAGATTCCATATTCGGAAATTCGGTCTGCTTGTCAAATGCTTTGGACTCAACTAAAGCAGAATGAACTTGAATTACAAAAATCTTTGCCGGTAACCGATTGAGGGCTCTCTCAATTGGAATTCGATTAAGATGCGGCAACGACCCAAGACTACTCATTAGTGTTAAGATTCTCCCTTTGGTAGCTTTCCAAACTCGATTACGCATAGACGAGTCTTTCTTTATCAACCATTCAGACAAAGAAATGCCTCGGTTTCTCATACCAACCCTCGATTCTAAAGGCACAATTCTACGCGCTGCATTAAAAATTGCACTTGCGGCTATACTCTGGTTTGATGGTAGAATTACGTTGTCCAAAAAGCCAATTGAAGCATGCTTTGCCTCTTCACCAAAGAATGGATTGGCTCCAATTCTTCCTTTCAGATATTTCCTTACACCTGGCAGAGAATCGAAATCTCGCTCCATCATGAGGAAATAAATGTTACCCATTGAGTGATCAAACAGATACACCGGATGTCCTAACTCCCCGAAGTACTGAATAGCCGCATCTATATTCTTTACAATATGATCTGAGTACTCTCGTATTGGCAAATCATTAGGAACAGAACCGTAATGCATGGCGGCAGCCAAGTATTTTTTGGTTGGCAAAGCAGTTAAAAGCCCATCGTAAGAATTTAGCCCCAAAAACCCATGAACTAACAGAATTACAGGGCGCTTTGTGCCTTTAAAAAAGCTGTAATCCTTTGGTATATCAATCTTAATAGTACTCTTTCCGTATGGCGTTTCTCGCTCAATTTGAAGCTGTGGCCATGTAAGTGCCTTATCATCAATAAAAACATGAACCCGGTTCTCAACGTCTTCCATAAAGCGAAGAAAACTTGGACTTTCATCATGCTTACCCCAACGGTAGTAAAGCCATGCCAATGCCCTTCTCTTATCCGCCTTGGTAGCTAAAAATGCTATGCGCTTGGTTTTCTTAATAAAATGCGGAGTAAGCGTGAGCTCTTTCCCTTTTCTATCATGCGCTATGCAGCCAATAGTAGTTTCTTCAAAGGCATTTGAAAATCGAGTAACTCCGGCAACCCGCCCATTTGGGTCGGTGGCCACGAACATGTAATCAAGCCCTTCCTTGTTGTTTTCTTTAAGGTACAGTGCGAGCTTGTTGTTCATCTCTTTACTGTACTCTTCCATGTTGTCTCTATTGAGACTTCGGCCTAAAATCTGATCTTTTGAAATACGATTGGTTTCCAGCAGTGTTTTTAGGAACGCAACTGCATCCATCACGTCTTTTAGTCCACGCTGACCAGACAATTTAGAATTGACAAACGTAAACCGAAGGTTTTCAGGTCTGCTAAGTTTATCCCAATGATCTAAAATGTATTGATATGCTCCCGAAGGTGAAGTTCCATGGGAAAGGCCCGCTAGAAATTTCTCGCCCCTAGTGCCTTCATTAGCATGGGTTATAAAATCGAGACCAACAGCTTTGTTGAACTCTTCACTTTCTTTAAAATAGTGTGCTCTTGGTGCAGTGTAAGTGGCAACAAACTCAGGTACTACCAGCTCTCCTCTGTCTCTCTTTCGCTTCTTACTCATCAATAAATTGAGTTTATACTATTGCTGCCATAGATAGGCACAAAAATCTTTACTACACCATGACTTGTGTCACTACACAAGAACAAAATAACTAGGGTTGCGTGGTACTATTCAGAATACGTTCTGCTTCTGAAACCCAAGCGGTTGCGCCACCTTTAACATAACCCGTTTTTCCAATTTTCTCAAAATTGATTTGGTCGCCATCCTTGGTTGGGTTAACAAACCAAATTGTTGGATAACCGCGCACTCCAAACATGCGAAGTATATTCATATTCTGAGTTTTTAGTGCTTCATCCTGTGCTGTTCTTCTCGGAAAATCTAATTCCATAAGCACCACATTATCGGCAGCCCATTTAGCAAACTCAGGTTTAAAGAACGCTTCTGCTTGCAGGCGTTTGCACCAACCACACCAATCGCTACCTGTAAAGAACATTAGCATTGGCTTCTTTTCTGCAATAGATTTATCTACTGCATTTACCAAATTGGTATTCCAGTCTAATTCGGTTTTGCCCTCTTGGGCCATCAAATTGATGCTAACTAGCATCGTAATTACTAGGGTTAAACTCTTCATGTTGCGAATCTATTATTTTGTAGTTAAACGTGCTAAAGCAAGAAGTGTTGCTTTTTTGTTTTGGTAAGCGGCAATGCACAAAGCAAGCCAAAGTCAGACAAATTACTATTCAATTATAGCGTCATAAATCACTTGCTGAATGTTTGTTCTCACATCCATTCTCAGTAGCTTTTTGTTCTCAGCATCTGGGTAAACCCGATTTGAAAGGAATATGTAAACGATATTTTTTTCAGGATCAGCCCATGCAATTGTCCCTGTAAAGCCACTATGACCAAAACTCAGCATTGAAACACAATCGCAGGTTGGTCCACCATTGCCGTCTGGTTCTGGCTTATCAAAACCAATCCCTCTTCGGTTACCATCCTTACAAAACTGGCATTTGATAAATTCCTTAACGGTTTCTGACGAAATATAACTCTGGCCGCCATACTCACCTTCATCCAGGAACATCTGCATTAAAATGGCCAAATCGTTCGCATTTGAAAACACTCCTGCGTGACCTCCTACTCCGCCCATCATGGCCGCTCCTGGGTCGTGCACATCTCCCTGAACCAATTGCTTTCGGAAATTCATATCGTATTCCGTTGGCACAATTCTATCCATTTCAATTCGCTGTCGCGGATGATAGCCCATGGTTTGCAAGCCTAGCGGCTGATAGAAATTATCAAACGCAAAATCTTCCAATTGCGTTCCGCTTTCCTGCTCAATTACCTTTTGCATGTAATAATATCCGAGGTCAGAATACTTGTACTTTTTCTTGCTTCTCAAGTCAGATTCGTTGATGATTTTATAGACAGTATCTGGGTAATCCTTTCTCATATATAAGTCTTCTGCCACACGAAGCGGAAACTCATCAGACTGAACACTGCTGTAATACAGACTATCTGGCGAGCCATCTTTAACCGTTTTAAGATAAAACGGAATCCACGCTTTGAGTTGAGCATAATGTGCCAACATATCTCTAAAGGTGATGTTCTTTTTGTTGGTGGTTTTGAGCTCGGTCAAGTACTTAGAAACTTTGTCGTTAACACTTATTTCCCCTGAATCAATCAGCTTCATAAACGAAGAAACTGAGGCCACAATTTTGGTAATGGACGCCAAATCGTAAACATCATCAAGCTTTACTTTTTTCTTCTCCTCATAGGTATGATGCCCAAAGGTTTTGTTGTAAACCACTACTCCATCTTTGGCAACTAAAAGCTGTGCTCCTGGAGTTGCTTTTTCATCAATAGCGTTTAGCGTGAGTGAGTCAATTTTGGCTAAAATCGCTTCGTCTAATCCAACCTGCGCTGGCTCTCCGTAAGCTAGCCTAGTCTTCTTAGTGCTTACTCCATCTCCCTGTCTGTAAAGACGATTTGCGGTTACCGGAAGCTTACCTGAGATGGCAATTCCACCAAAAATGGCTTGTGCGGCCAAACGTTCTGAAACTTCGGTTTGACTGTACGAAAACAGCAAAGCATTAGCGTGTTCTAATCCTGGCATTCTGCCTAGCGAATACGGATTACCAAACACATTAACAATCAATTCTGTACTAAAGCTGAGTTCTGCGATAGCATCTAAAAGTGGCTGTGTAACCCCATAATTTTTAGAGCGCCTGCTGCTCATTTTATGAATGCTCAGAATTACCTTATCGTACTTTTTAAGTTTGGACAAGGTCTTAAATCGTTGGTCCTGACTGGTTTTAGAATTGATGGCATAGTGGTCAACCTTAGCGTATTTAGAAAGCGTTTCCTGAAACGGACTTCCAATAATATCACCGTAAGTAAGTGAGGCAATTTTCTGCCCATCAACCTTTTTAATCGGCACAGCATTTTTATTAATCAGCAAAGTGAGTGAGCCAGCCACCAATTCATTATGCACGGCTTTAGCTTGACTATTATTCAAATCTGCTGTTAGGTTCTCTAACTCAACTGGCTGGTAATTATCTAAACCAGACCAAGCTTTGGCATTAAGCACCTTCAAGCATCTACGGTCAATTTCTTCCTGTGTAATCTTCCCATCATTTACCGCCTTGCGGATGAGCTCCATGGCCTTTGGCACATCCTCAGCAAATTCCATCACATCGTTTCCGGCCAAAAATGCCATCAACTCAACTTCTCCTGGCCCATAATATTTGCTAACGCCTTTCATATTAAGCGCATCGGTAAAAATGAGCCCTTCAAAACCGAGCGAATCTTTGAGTAAACCGTTTACAATTTTTGGGCTTAAGGTCGATGCCAGATTCTGGGTATTATCCAACTCAGGAATGTAGAGATGCGCTACCATCATACTTCCAATCCCTTCCTTAATCATCTCTTTAAACGGATAGAGTTCTAAAGAATCAATTCGTTCGTAGGAATGCTTAATAATTGGCAACGTTAGATGCGAATCTGAATCTGTATCACCGTGACCGGGAAAGTGCTTAGCACACGCCAGAACTCCATTGTCCTGCATGCCTTTCATTACAGCTACACCCTTTTGGGCAACCTGAATTTTGTTCTCAC
>JBMYXX010000103.1:0-8930 GCA_049608805.1 Flavobacteriales bacterium
GCAATTATCTGGGTACAGCGTGCGCGTAACACCAAATTGGTAGAAGCTTAATTCCTAACAGACAGATAAAGAGTCATGGAATACATAAACATATTTGTAAAAGCCATCTTCATAGAGAACATGATTTTTGCCTATTTCTTAGGCATGTGTTCTTACTTGGCAGTAAGTAAAACAGTAAAGACAGGAGTTGGTCTTGGATTTGCGGTAATCTTTGTACTAGGCGTAACCGTTCCGGTTAATTACCTCCTAGAGAACTACATTCTCGCAGAAGGAGCTTTATCTTGGTTAGGGCCAAATTTCGAAACAATGGACCTCAGCTTTTTGAGCTTCATTATGTTCATCGCAATCATTGCATCAATGGTTCAATTGGTTGAGATGATAGTTGAGAAATTCGCGCCAGCGTTGTATTCATCGCTTGGTATTTTCCTTCCGCTTATTGCTGTAAACTGCGCTATTCTTGGTGGAGCATTATTCATGCAAGAGCGTCAGTACGCAAACATTGGTGAGGCTACAGTTTTCGGACTTGGTTCTGGAGTTGGTTGGTTATTGGCAATTGTAGCTATTGCGGCAATCCGCGAGAAAATTCGTTATTCAAATGTTCCTGCTCCATTGAGAGGGTTAGGAATTACATTTATTATCACTGGGCTAATGGGCATGGCGTTCATGAGCTTTATGGGTATAGAACTTTAATTGAGGCATCGTAAGACCTAAAGCATGATACTTCTAAACACATCAACAGTAGTCCTAGTCAGCATAGTTGTATTCCTAACTGTGGTTTTCTTGCTGGTTTCTTTGCTTCTTGCCGCTAAGGCAAAGCTTGCTCCTTCTGGCCCAGTAACACTTAACGTTAATGGCGAGAAAGACATTACGGTAGAAGCTGGTTCAACAGTTTTGAGCACGCTAGGTAGCAGTAAAATCTTTTTGCCGTCTGCCTGTGGTGGAGGTGGTACTTGCGCCATGTGCAAGTGTCAGGTTTTTGAAGGTGGAGGAGAAATTCTTCCTACGGAGGCTCCGTATTTCTCTCGTAAAGAGATTCAGGATAACTGGAGACTTGGTTGCCAAGTAAAGGTTAAGGAAGACATGAAAATCGGAATCCCTGAGGAGATTTTCGGTATTAAAGAATTTGAAGCAACCGTAGTTTCTAACTACAACGTTGCAACTTATATCAAGGAATTTGTAGTTGAAATCCCTGAGGATATGAACTACGAAGCGGGTGGTTACATCCAGATTAACATTCCTAAAACTGAGGTTAAATTCTCAGACATGGATATCAAGGCGCATCCAACAGATCACCCGGGAGAGCCAGATAAGTTTGAGAAAGATTGGTCTGAAGGCCCATTTGCAATGCGCCACTTGGTTATGAAGAATGACGAAGAAGTTATTCGTGCATATTCCATGGCTTCGTACCCAGCTGAGGGCAGAAACATTATGCTTAATGTTCGTGTTGCCGCTCCACCATGGGATAGAGACAAAAACACATGGGCAGATATCAACCCAGGTATCGCGTCTTCATACATTTTTAACCTGAAGCCAGGAGATAAGTGTAAAATTTCAGGACCTTATGGAGAATTCTTTATTAAGGATTCTGATGCAGAGATGCTTTACATCGGTGGTGGTGCAGGTATGGCTCCAATGCGTTCTCACATTTATGAGTTGTTCCGAACACTAGGTACGGGTAGAAAAGTTACTTACTGGTACGGTGGTCGTTCAAGAGCAGAGTTGTTCTACATTCACTATTTCCGTGAGATTGAAAAGAACTTCCCGAACTTCAAATTTTACATGGTTCTTTCTGATGCTAAACCAGAAGATAACTGGGTTGAGAAGAAGGATATGGATGATCCAGAAGGAGATGGATTTGTTGGGTTTGTTCACAATGCAGTGATAGAACAACAATTGAGCAAGCATGAGGCTCCTGAGGAGATAGAATTCTATTTCTGTGGACCGCCAATGATGAACCAAGCGGTTCTTAAAATGTGTGATGACTGGGGAGTACCGCCAGAGCAAGTATCATTTGATGACTTTGGTGGATAATCATCTTTAGATAAAAAAGTAAAAGCCTCGATAGTAACACATCGAGGCTTTTCTCGTTATGGCAAAAATGGTTACTGAATCAACGACATTGAAAAGCGTATTTATCGGATTGCTCCTAATGGGGTTGTGTGGTAAATCCTATTCTCAAACGGAGGAAAAGATTGATTCAATTCTTCCTGTTGAGGTACAAGTAGTTGAGTCAGACTCTCTTATCGATTTGGCAAAATCTTTCATTGGAGTTCCCTACAAATACGGAGGTACAGCACCTTCCACAGGTTTTGATTGTAGTGGATTTGTGAAGTATGTATATGGAAACTTCGGAATGGAGTTACCAAGGACAACCTCAGAATTGGCTAACATAGGAGTTGAAATTCCATTGGATAGTTGCAAGAAAGGCGACTTGATTGTGTTTGCAGGTAGAAATAAGGACACGCGCCCGATTGGTCATGTTGGCATTATAACTAGCGAACTCTGTGAACCTGTGAACTTCATTCATAGTGCAACCAGCAGAAACCGTGGAATAGTTATTAGTGCCTTTGATAGATACGATTACTACAAATCGCGGTTGGTGAAAGTTATCCGTGTTCTTGATGGCATGAACTATTAGAAAACACGTTGATGCAAAGAATTTTCATTGCCCTTTCTCTTCTAATCCTTCTGCTAAGTAGCTGCTCCGAGTTAGAACGCAAGGAAGCTCGTGGCTATACTCAAGGCACAACGTACTCGGTAATCTACTACAACAACGGTGCTGATTTACAGTACCAAATAGACAGCTTGCTTCTATCATTTGATAGAGTTCTATCTACCTATCAAGAAACCAGTTACATCAGTAAATGGAACCGTAATGAACAAGTGCCGATGGGACAGCCAGCAGAGTTCAAGGAGGTGGTTAAGAAAGCTTCGGAAATCTATGATTCTTCAGAAGGCGCTTTCGACATAACGGTTTCACCGTTAATGAAATACTGGTTTGAGCAGGATTGGAATACCGTATCTATTGATTCAGTTTTTGTTGATTCTCTGCAGGCTTCAACGGGAATGGCCAACGTGGTTTTGGAAGGAGATGATTATGTAAAACTACTTCCGTCAATTCAATTGGATGTAAATGCCATAGCGCAAGGCTATTCGGTTGATGTTGTTTCTAGGTATTTAGAAAGTGAAGGCATATTCAATTACCTAGTAGAAATAGGAGGGGAGATTCGCGCTAGCGGAACAAAACCGAACCAAGAACTCTGGAGTATTGGAATCGATAAGCCTTCGGCTGAAAATGTAGAACGACAACAATCAATGTCTATCACTGTACAGGATAAGGCGTTGGCAACCTCAGGCAATTACCGGAAATTCGTAGAAATTGACGGACAAAGATTTGGTCACTCGCTTAATCCCGTTACAGGATATCCTGCTAAAACAGATGTTCTTAGCGCTACCGTTATTGCAAATGACTGCATGACTGCGGATGCTTACGCTACTGCTTTAATGGTAATGGGATATGAGGAATCAATGAACCTTCTTACAAAAAAGCAAGATCTAGGAGCTGTACTTATTTACTCCGAAGGAAGCGATATAAAAACGTGGGTTTCTTCAGGTATAATGGAATCGGTAGTAGAGAATTGAGTGCAATGAGCGTTACAGATTCAAAAGGATTGAGGTGGTTTCTGTTTGTAGGATTCGTGCTTCTGTCTGTTTTGTTTCATTCGTATAATCTGGAGTTTGCTTCATACGATTTGGATGAAGCTGTACATATATGGCACGCCCAGAAAAGCTATTCGGATGTTGTTGAACAAGCCTCTAACGATCCTAATCCACCGGTTTATAATTTGCTCATATCAGCATGGGTAAAAGTGTTTGGCGTAAGCGAGTTTTCAACTCGTTTCTTGAGTGTAATGTTTGGGTCGCTTGGTGTAGGACTCATGTTTTTGATTGCTTCTAGAAGCTTCGGACTTGCAGTCGGAATAATGGCAGCACTCTTTTATTGTTTCTCACCCATACAGTTCAGGTTTACCCACCTGGCTAGACCATATTCCATGCTTATGGTTACGGTTCTGTTGTCTTATGGAACCCTGTTGGAGGCCATTAAAAAACCAACCAAGCGAAAGCTGTTTTGGTACTACCTGGCAACAACTGCAATGATATACGTTCATCCTACCTCGGTGTTTAATGCGGTAGCTCAAGGTTTAATTGTACTCTGGAGCAAAAGAAAAGAGCTTAACAAGATTGTTTTGCTCTCCATTCCGTTGGTAGCTGCAGTTCTGTCTTTTGGTGTTTGGGTGTTGGCTATTCCTTATTTCGAAAGGGACGATCCAATGTGGTTTGGGCCACCAACATGGGATGATATCAAGTATGTTCTTGAGACTTTTTACGCTTCAAAGGCATTGATAGCTACTCAGTTGGCATTGCTTGTCTTGGTCTTGATTGGACGGACGAGAGATGGCGCTCAAAAGGGAAGGAACAGTATGCTCTTGATTTTGGTGTGGGCCATTGTTCCGTTTGTGGTTAGCATTGCTTTCTCTCTTTTCGTTAAGCCTGTTTTTCAAGACAAATACATTCTATCTGTACAACCAGCCATGATGTTGTTGCTGGCTTTTACCATCTATAATCTAAAAGGAAAAGTGTTGCCTATGATCGGTTTTGGCGTGGTTTTGACTTTGCTTTTAAGTTCGATGGATACGACACAAAATCCAGAAGGAAATTGGAAGAAAGCGGTTGAATACATTAAGCCGATTCATGATGAGAATAGTGCCATTTTCATAAACCCTTGGTACGAATTCAGAACATTCAGCTATTACTTTAACCGTCATGCTTTTGAGGTTCCTGACTCAACAATTAAGATTCTTGTTGAGGAAGGGGCGTTTACCGCTTGGCACGATGTGTATGATAAAGAAAAGGGTGAGGCAAAAGCCGATGTCGTCCACTTGTTTTTAGCTCATCAAGACTTTGTAAAGGGAGTGGATATGCAACAGCTGGAAAAGAATGCTGTGCTGTTTAATCAGGAGGAATTTTTCGGTATAACCGTGCAGTCGTATCGTTGTTCTAGGTCGCTTGGATTCTCTATGCTGAATTTTGATTTGGAGAACGATTCCGTATTTACCGTGGATTCCAATATGTACTATTCACCGGCTGCGGTTGTTAAGCTCAAAAACGTGAAAAATGACCAGTCTATAAAGATTTCAGCAAGCGCTAGGATACGGTTGGAAGGAGATTCAGAAGGAGTCGCTTTAGTGGTTTCAGTTGAGGGTGATGAGAATAAGTCTTTCGTTTACCGAACAAAGAACCTTACCGAAACGGAGGTAAATCAGGGATGGATAGAATTGTCAGATGAGTTCACCGTTGATGAGTTTGAAACGGATTGGATTGTCAAAGCATACGTTCTGAACCCTAAAGGAAAACACTTTCAGGTTGACGATATAAAGCTGAAGGTGTTTAACTAAGCAGCTTCGTTTGGCTTCTTGCACTTTTCTTCTGGCAGCGCCCCACAAAAACTGCAAGACTCGCCTTCCTTGTTAAGAAAAGGACTGTTACTGGCACAGGTTCCAGAAAATTCACCGTCTTTTTTTAGAAGGATTTTAACTGCAATTCCTGCAAATCCTAGTCCTAATAGTAGTATGGCAACTAATACAACCTCCATAGTTTGAGTTTTAGACTGAAGCTAAAGATTTAACATCTCTCCTCAGAGTTTGTTCTCTATCTGGTCCAACAGAAACAACAGATACAGGAACTCCGGTTTCCTTCTCAATAAAGGCTATGTATTCCATAACCTCTGGAGGAAGTTGGTCTGAGTTTGTAAGTCCGGTTAAGTCAGAATTCCAACCTTTAAGTTCTGTGTAAATTGGCTCAACCTCTTGATTGAAATCGAAAGGTAGAACATCAGTTTCTTCCCCGTTGATTTTGTATTTAGTACAAACCTTAATGGTGTCAAACGTGTCTAAAACATCCGTTTTCATCATGTTCAATTCGGTTACACCGTTAATCATGATTGCGTATTTGAGAGCCGGAAGATCTAACCAACCACATCTTCTTCTTCTTCCAGTTGTTGATCCAAACTCATGACCAATGTCGCAGAGCTTCTCGCCTGCGTCATCAAACAATTCAGTTGGGAATGGGCCTGAGCCAACGCGAGTGCAATACGCTTTAAAAATTCCGATTACGTTACCAATTCTGTTAGGAGCTACACCTAAACCTGTACATGCGCCTGCACAAACTGTGTTTGATGAAGTAACAAATGGGTAAGAACCAAAGTCAATATCAAGCAACGAGCCTTGCGCGCCTTCTGCAAGAATAGAGTTCTCATCTTTTAGATGATTATTGAGGTATTGTTCACTGTCAATCAGCTCAAAACGTTGTAACGTTTCAAGAGATGCAAACCATTCCGCTTCCATTTCATCAGAAACGCCTTCTTCTCCATAGAAACCCAGCATTTGCTCATGTTTCTGCTTCAAGAAATTGTATTTCTCTTTAAACTTTCCTCCAACAATATCGCCAACTCGCAGGCCATTTCTGCCTGTTTTATCCATGTAAGTTGGTCCAATTCCTTTTAGCGTACTTCCAATTTTTCCTTTTCCCTTGGCTTTTTCAGAAGCAGCATCTAACAAGCGATGTGTAGGAAGGATTAGGTGTGCTTTTTTAGAAATTTTTAGTGTGGCAGAAACATCAACTTTTAAATCATCAAGAGCATCTATTTCTCGTTTAAAGATGATGGGGTCAATCACAACACCATTTCCAACTACGTTGATGGCATTTTTTCTGAAAATTCCTGAGGGGATTGTGTGCAGAACGTGCTTAATTCCTTCAAATTCTAACGTGTGACCAGCGTTTGGTCCACCCTGAAAACGTGCAATTACATCATAGTCTGGTGTAAGAACATCAACAATTTTTCCTTTTCCTTCGTCTCCCCATTGGAGTCCTAGGAGTACATCCACTTTCTTCAAGATATGCGCTGCTTAATGATTAGAAATTTTCGGTTGCTTCAGCAACCGAATCATAAATTTTAAAAATTGAGTCAAGCTTGGTCATAACCATGAGCTTTTTCACTTTAGGCGATATACCGCCAATAACCAATTCACCACCTGCATTTCTTGCCGTGGTAAACATGCCAATCAATAGGTTAAGTCCAGTACTATTTACGTACTCAAGTCCTTCCAAACTCATGAGATAACGGTTGGTTCCGTTCCCTACTAACTCTTCAAAGTCTTGAATAAGTTGGTCTGCCTGAGATTTTTCAATAAGCCTTCCCGTTAGGGTAATAAGCTTCACGTCCGAATGGTCGTCAATGGTATAATTCATATTCATTTTTTCTGATTCATTCGCTCACACTTTCCGTTGGTGGCCAGTTTTTTACAGCTACCGTAAAAGTTGAGAGAATGGGTGGTAATCTTAAAATCTAAAATGTCGCCTGCCGTATTCTGAATTTGTTGAATTCTAGGATCGCAGAATTCAAAAACTTTCCCGCAATCTTGGCAAATGAGATGGTCGTGTTGAGCGTATTTATATGAACGTTCAAAATGGGCAATGTTCTTTCCAAACTGATGTTTAATAACCAGTTTGCAGTCTAAGAGAAGTTCAATTGTATTGTAAAGTGTTGCTCTACTCACCCGATAGTTTTTCTCTTTCATTTGAACGTAAAGAGACTCAATATCGAAGTGTCCTTCGTTTGAATAAACTTCGGCTAGTATGGCAAAACGTTCAGGTGTTTTTCTATGACCTTGCTCTTCCAAATAGTTGGAAAAGATTTCACGAACGTTCTCGAAAATTTCTGTTTCTGGTTCAGAAAGCATTGCTCCGATTAAGGCTTAAAGTTACTTAATGGAATGATGCGAACTACTCATTCCACTTAATGAATTTCGACAATTCTACATCTCCGTTTGACTCCGCCATAATCACGTAAAGTCCTTGTTCGAAACCACTAACAGGAATAGTCAAAGTTGTGCTTGTAACAAGTGGCATATAGTTGTAATAATAAGCTAATCCGTTCCTGTCGAAGATGTAAAGATTAACGTTGCTTTCAAATTTGCTCACCACCGTTAAATACATGGTATAGCTAACCGGATTGGGGTAATGGTCTATAACGATATTCTCGCAAGGACCTTCTTGCCATTGCTGAACGGTTGCAAACCGAGCGTAGCATTCGTTTCTATATGTTACACCATCACAGCCGCAAACAGGAACAAAGTCTGCGTAACAGGGAGGTTGAAGGTTAGGGAAATTAAGTGTGTCAATGCATTGCCCGAAGGAAAATTGAACGGTGAAAACAACAAATAGAGAAGTGAAAAGTCCTTTCATTCTGAGGATGAAGATACTGGCTCTTTAACTGCTAAATGGAATTTGTTTTCAAAAAACAGCTCTAAGTGTTTGTTTGAAAAATGAGAAGTGTCGGTTGATATTTCTGATGTAAACAACCAACCAGGGTCAGGAAGTGGTTCCAGCTCTTGTATAGTCAAAAAGTCGGTTTTTAAGGTTGAGATTTGATGCATTCTCTCATCAACGGCAGCAGAATATAACTTGGTTGTACGGTACTGAGAATATCCGGTAAAAGCTTGAAAAGCAAGAATCATAATCTGGGCGATGACTACCAGTTGAAAAAGCTTTCCGTTAGACTTAATGTAAACCCAGGTTCCGAGCTGGTAGGCGATGAAAGCGGCTACCGATACAACGATAAATGTTATGGGAAGCCAAGTCCTGGTTGGTCCCATTTCTCCCATAACCATAGCCAATGAAAACGCAATAATGACGATGGTCAAATCTGCTAAACCCCAAAGTTTCTTATTAGCCCAGAATATCTCTCGGATAGATATTAGTTGGAATCGCAATTGCTTTCTGCCCAAAAATCCAAATGGTGTTACCAGTAAAATTACGAGTGGTAAAACCAGCGGAATTTCCATGAAATTGAATTTCAGGTAATTCCAAAA
>JBMYXX010000104.1:0-8927 GCA_049608805.1 Flavobacteriales bacterium
GGTGGAGTAGAAAAAGGAGATCAGTTTGTAGGAATAAACGATGTAAAAACACTCACGTTTGATGAGTTTGCGACAGAGGTTCAAAACCATAAGTCTAAAGAAGTAACAGTTCATGTTTTGCGTGATGGAAAACCAGTTGAACTTCAAATTCAGGTTTCTGACGAGGGAAGAATTGGCGTTTACGCAGTTCAAGGAATGGACCAGTTTGAAGAGGCTGGAATCTTTGAAATAGAGAAAATTCAGTATGGTTTGTTTGAGTCTTTGCCGAGAGCGTTTGGAAAAGCTGGAGATGAGGCTTCTGACTACGGAAAGCAAGCTAAGTTGATTGGAAAATCGCCTGAGTCTCTTGGTGGTTTTTGGGCTATCCTTAACATCTTCCCAGGAGAGTACAATTGGGAGATTTTTTGGAGCAGAACAGCTTGGCTTTCTATCGTTTTAGCAGTAATGAATATTCTTCCAATTCCTGCTTTGGATGGAGGGCACGTAATGTTCCTTTTCTATGAAATGGTAACAGGTCGTCAGCCAAATCAAAAATTCATGGAAGTTGCCCAAACAGCCGGAATGCTACTTCTTTTCTCTCTGTTAATCTTTGCCAATGGCAACGATATTTACAAGGGAATAATGGGCTGGTTAGGCGGTTAAACATGTGGCGATTAACACTTTTTCTTTCGATTGCTATCGGAACGTTTTCTCCTTGGCTGGCGCAAGCACAAACTGAGGTTGCCGAAGTTGATACGGCCAAGGAAGAAGCTAAAATTCTCATCATCCCTTTTGAGGAAAAGCTGTTTTATTGCGACATCATGCGCGATTTAACCGAAACGAATAACCTCAGCGCACAACAGATTTATAATCGGTTTAGAAACGAGATTCAGCTTAGTCTTAAAACGGCTCTCAAAGACAGTATGGAAACGGCCACTTTCCTTAATACTGATAGCATTACAGACCAAGATTTGATAGATATTTATTCGGTGCTTGGGTACAAGTTTGTTCCTGTTCCAGAGAAAGAGGAGCTTGATAAAAAAGGGAAACCGAAAAAGGCCAAAAAGAAGATAGAACCGAAGAAAGAGGTTGGTATTCGCAATGGCCAAGTAATTGCAGAAAGACAGGTAACTGAACGTTACATGAATGCGTTTCTCAAGGACAATTCTGTGCTCAGTGATTTAGATTCTCTTTACGGACTCAACCGCTTTCTGTTCATCAATCAGATGGATGTGAAGATGGATTTATCTGACCCAGAAACGGCTTTTATTGACCCAAGGCGGGTTGTAGCTATTCACTACACAATTATGGATAAAGCTGGAAAGCAGGTTAGCGGAGGTCTGGCAAGTGCGCAGTTTCCAGGTACAGAAAGCAACCTGAACCACATTATTGGCGGTTGCCTTTACAAGCTTTCTGCGGAGATAATGAAATCGTTAATGATTGCAGAAAAACGAGCTGAGGAGGAGGGATAAGGGTCATGGACTTTGACCATTAGCCGGGTATGCTACTTACTCTGGTAACACTAAAGCCATAAATAAGACCGACAACCATAAATGCTATCGGTCTTATTTGTATTGTAAAATTGTACAATCAGCGTTTTCCTTAGCCCTCTTCGTCTGCCAGTTTCGTTGCGCGATATTCTGCTTTCAGTATTTCCACCCTCCTTCCTGTACGGTTAGAAAAAACGACTGTACCTGTAAGATCCCCACCATCAGGGATTAGAGGGTAAATAACACCTGAGTACGAGTAAACCCTTAGGTTTCCATTTGCCTTCTCTAACTTCAATGGAATCTCGAATTTCTCAACATCAGAACCGTCAAGTCCATCGATGACATAATTTACAGACTCTACCCAGTCACCAAGATCGGCAAAAGCAAATTCCATTTTCCAAGTCTCTCCAAATGTTGTGCTTGTTATTCTAGCTCCAAGGATTTCTGGTTCATCGCTTAAGGTCTGTATTGTTTCTCCATCCTCGTTTACTGTTAGGTTGTACTTACCGATAACCCGGACGTTCGTTTCACTAGCTAGGAAATCAACATCATAATTGGTAGCACCTTTTAGATAAATCACTCCCGACATATCTGCTGGGGCTGTTGCGTTCCATCCCTCACTTTTCCAACGGCTATATCCTATTGCTGGATTGAAGTGTGTTTGCTGAAGCGTTGCTCGTTCGTATTCTGTTACAATGGTAGTTGAGTCGTCTGGGTTTTCAAATACTGGTGCTTGTAAAAACTCTACGTTAGCTACTTGCTGTGTAGGGTCATCCCCAACAATAATGGCTAATTTTCCAGTAGGGTTGTTTTGTGTCGTAGCATCATCAAAACTCCATCTACCTACGAGACCAGTTCTAGCTATAACAGGGTTGTTTTCAACAGCTTTTCCATCTTCCCTTACAAAAATACTGGCGCCCCACAGGTAGGTTCCTTCAGCATCTTGAATTTCGATATTGAAAAGTTCATTTTTCATCTCCTCAGAAAGTTCAAACTGAGGCGTTCGGTAACGCTGATTTTCGTTTTCGCTGTTTTTGGTTAATGGAAACTCAAGTACCGTAGGCGGTGTTGTTTCATTGTTTGTGAGAACTACTTGACCTAAATTTTCTTCAAGTAGCGCGTCCAATGGAATCTCTTCTTCCGTTTTTGTATCGTTTAGCCGGATAATAATTCGGTCGTTTTTGAATTTGACTGTTGGCTGGTTACCTGGGCGCCCTAATCTTGCACTTCCATTGGTTGGAGTTGCAACTACACTAGCGCCATCGCTGATGTTTTCGGTTAGTTCTTCTTTGCTACAACCAGCTAGTAAAAGTGTTGCTGCCGCGATTGACCAAAATGATGTTTTCATACGTCTTCTTTTTAAGATTCAACGCAATGATACTGGCAAGGAAACCCATTGCTAACCTTTAGTTTACGAATGACCGATTGGCTTTGTGAAGAACGACCGTTTAGGTCAATAATGAAGTCTGAACTTTGTTTTTAGAGAAATAGGACCGACCCAATCAAAATCAGCGTTCCTAAAACAAAGCCAACATATACCTGAAGTGGTGTGTGTGCGTTTAGTTTTAATCTAGAATAGCCTACAATTCCGCTTAGAACTACCAGCATCATTATCAGTGAAAGCGCGTTGACTTGGTAGCGTAACATCAAACCGATTATCGTTCCAACCAATCCGCCCATTCCTAGCATGTGAATGCTCACTTTCCATTTCAGATTGATGATAAATGCCATTGCAACCGAAGCAATTGCGCCCAGCACCAAATTGGAGAAAAGGCTAGGCACAGGCATTTTTGAAAACAGGTAAAGGGTTGAACAGTGAAACACAATTGTTGTGAGAAACGGAAGCGACCTTTCCTTGGCAGTATGCATATGAAACGACTCAATAATTCCTGCCCTGAGGAAATAATAGAAGATACCTATCGGCACAAGAATGGTGTTTAAAACCGTGATGGCGTAAACCGCCAATTTCATGTCTGGATGTACCGCGTACGTCAAGTATGTATCCGCATTAAAGAGGATGATGAGCGAATAAATCGGAACAAATATGGGTTGGAAAATAACCGATATGGCGAATGCTAATTTTTGTTCCATTAAAGCTTCAATTCAAAGTTATCTGCATCATTTAACGGACGAAACTTCTCTCTAAACGAAGCTAAATCCTCCCAATTCAACTCAACTGTTTTCACCGCTTCGTGATTCTCTAAGTGAGCCAAAACTTCCCCCTTCGGAGAAATAACCATCGAATCTCCTTGGTATTCTATTCCAACCCCATCTGTACCAACTCGATTTACACCAACCACATAACATTGGTTTTCGTGAGCTCTAGCAACCAATAATGCTTTCCAAGCAGAAGCTCTTGCTTTAGGCCAATTGGCAACATAAAACAGCACATCATATCTGTTGGAGTTTTCATTCCTACTGAAAACTGGGAAACGCAAATCGTAACAAACTTGGGGCATCACTTTCCAACCCTCATTTTCAAAGGTTTTACGTTCGTTTCCAGCGGTAAAAAATTCATCTTCATTGGCAAATGAGAACAAATGGCGTTTGTTGTAAAACTCAAAACTACCGTCTGGTTTAACCCACATAAATCGGTTGTAAAGTTTCTCATTCTCGTTGCAGATAAAGGAGGCAACTAGTACAGCACCAAGCTCCGCAGATTGGGCCTTAAGCCAATCTATTGTTGGACCCGTGATTGGTTCTGACAACTCAGGGTTTTTCATGCTAAACCCAGTGGTAAACGTTTCGGGAAAAACAATAATGTCGGTTTCACCTTTTAGGTGAGAAATCAAACCCGCATAACGCTCTAAGTTTTCTTCTTTGGCTTGCCAGCCGATGTTTACTTGGCAAATTGTTACGCGAATGTTCCTCATAGTTTCAGGAGCTTTTCGGCCGCTTTTTCCATTGTTTCGTCTTCCTTCGCGAAGCAGAAACGTAGAAACTTGTCTTCGTTTTTCTCGTGATAAAAGACGGAAACAGGAATGGAAGCCACACCAACTTCTTTAGTCAAGCGAATGGCGTAATCCGTGTCTATTTCGTCAGAAATATCAGAGTAATCTAAGAGTTGGAAATACGTGCCTTCACTTGGACGAATTTTGAATCTCGACCCTTTTATCAATTCATTAAACGTGTCTCGTTTTTGCTGGTAGAAAGCCCCTAATTCCAAGTAATGGTCTTTATCATCAAGGAAATCTGCCAACGCATATTGCGCAGGTGTATTCACCGAAAACACATTGAATTGATGCACTTTTCTGAACTCAGTCATTAGCTCTTTTGGCGCTAGCACATGACCAATTTTCCAACCTGTGTTGTGGTATGTCTTCCCGAAGGAACTCACAACGATTGAACGCTCTGCAAGCTTGGGATAACGCGCTACGCTTTGATGTTCCATACCATCAAAAATGATATGCTCATACACCTCATCACTCATAATAATGATGTCGGTTCCTTCCGTCAGCTTCTGAAGCTTGAGCATGTCTTGCGCATTCATCACTCGACCAGACGGATTGTGAGGCGTGTTGATGATAATCATGCGCGTTCGTTGGTTCACCAACTTCTGCACATTATCCCAGTCAATTAACTCACCCGAAAGGTTCATTTGCACGTAAACAGGAACGCCACCATGGACTTCAATGGCGGGTACGTAACAATCGTAAGCGGGCTCAAAAATGATGACTTCATCTCCCTCGCCAACAAAAGCAGAAATAGCTGTGTAAATAGCTTGTGTTGCTCCAGCTGTAACTGTTATCTCAGAATCAGGGTCGTATTTGGCGGAGTACAAATCCTCCACTTTTTTGGCCAGTGCTTCGCGCAAAGGAGGCGCTCCTTGCATGGGTGAATATTGGTTCAACCCCTTCTTCATGTAGGAATGAGTGAGCTCAACCAACCTGTCTGGTATTGAAAAATCAGGAAAGCCTTGCGAAAGATTGACCGCGCCATGTTCGCGGGCTAAACCGCTCATTACGGTAAAAATCGTAGTGCCAACTTTCGGCAACTTTGAATGAAGCGAACCGGGGAATTTCATTGATGGCGAAGATATATCATGTCGGGTAAGTCAACTATTTATCCAGTAGTCTTGCGAATCGGTACATTGTAAATCACAAATGGAAGAAACGAAAACAACAATTAAGCGAATTGGTGGATACCTCCACCGCGTGGTTCCAATTATGGATAAATCAGGCGAAGTGCTGAGCTATGCGCTAAAACCGCTGATGGTTGAGTTTAGGCCGCGCGATGTTTTTCAGGTGGTGATTGGAAGTAGCATTATGGCTATTCCAGTTGCGCTAACCGAAGAAGTTTGGGTTTTGGGAGAAACGTTGGCAACCATAAACGTGATGGCAATTGCCGCGCTATCGCTTCTGTTTGTGAGTGCATTTGTGTTCTTCAATTTTTATCGGTTCAACTTTAAGCAACACCGATTCGAGTTCCTAAAACGAGTTTTGGGTACCTATCTGATTTCTGCTTTGGTAGTTGCAATTCTACTCACCATTATTCAAAAATGCCCTTGGGGAATAGATAATATTGTGGCCGTAAAGCGCATAGTTATTGTTTCGTTTCCAGCAGTTATGAGCGCCACATTAAGCGACACAATCAAATAGTTTAGGCGTACTCCAAATCCTTATCCTTTACCCCAGAATACTTCAGGGCAAACAAATCTTTGATGTAGTTCTGGTGCACTTTCCAAGGACCAGAAGTTCCTTGTTTGGGTAGCAAGTGTTTGGCGCGGAGAATGTATCCTGCATCAAAATCGAGAAGCTCTTCTTGTTGCATTTTCTCGTGGTCAAATCGTGGCGTGCAGACCTGTAGGTTTTTCTTCTTTAAGTGGTTGAGAACCTTAGCAACGTAAATGCAATTGAGGTCGCTTTTTAAGGTCCAAGAAGCGTTAGTGTAACCTACCGACATGGCAAAATTTGGAACATCGCTTAGCATTACACCTTTAAACGCTGGCGACTTGGAGAAATCTAGGGGAACACCGTCAACCTCCACCTTCATTCCGCCAAACAATTGCACCTTTAAACCAGTAGCTGTAATAATGATATCTGCTTCTAGCTTCTTGCCCGAATCAAGTTCAATTCCATCAGAAACAAACGACTTAATTGTATCGGTAATTACTTGTGCTTTATCTTTTTTGATAGCGCGAAAAAGGTCTGCACTTGGCACAGCGCACAACCGCTGATCCCACGGATTGTACTTAGGCGTCCAGTCCTTTGGGTCGTACTTATCCTTCAAGGTTTTCTTAATCTGCCCGATGAGAAATCCTTTCATTTTATCAGGCCACTTTCTGCTGACGTTGTAAACCCCAATCTGAAAAAAGATGTTCTTCCATCGCGCTAGCGTGTGTGCTAATTGCTTTGGCAAATATTTCTTGAAAAAGTTGGCCACGGCATCTTGGCTCGGCACGCTCGACATGTAAGTTGGAGACCGCTGAAGCATGGTTACTTCCTTGGCGGTTTCGGCCAAAACAGGAAGTAACGTAACAGCCGTGGCGCCACTACCAATAATGACGATTTTCTTATCCGTATAATCAAGGCTTGTGTCCCAATGTTGCGGGTGCATTTTGATTCCTTTAAAAGCCTCCACATTTGGAAATTTTGGCTCATGTCCAGCGTTGTAATCGTAATAACCGCTACACATAAAAAGGAAATTGCAACTCATTGTTTGGCTATCACCAGAGGCAGAATCGGTAACTGTTAAGGTCCATTTCTTTGTTTCCGAGGACCAGTTTGCGTCAACTACGCGTTTTCCAAACTGAATGTATTTTCTGAGGTCGTGTGTGTCAACAGTATCATTCAAATACTCCAAAATGGCAGGCCCATCTGCTATGGCTTTCGGGTCTTTCCAAGGATGAAAAGGAAATCCGAATGTGTACATGTCAGAATCGGAACGGATTCCTGGGTACTTGAAAAGGTCCCAAGTACCGCCAATGGCATCGCGTCCTTCCAAAACGGTAAACGTCCTATCAGGACAAGAATGTTGTAAATGATAAGCTGCGCCAATGCCCGAAAGTCCCGCGCCTACAACAACTACATCAAGGTGATTTTTCTCTGCCACTTCTTTAGGTTAAGAATTTGGCGGGGAAGATAACCCAATTCCACCTGTGGCGTGTACATTTGCTGTACTTATAGCCAATGAGAATCATTATTGCTGGAGCGGGAGATGTGGGTTTTCACCTTGCAAAACTGCTCGTTCAGGAAGAACAAGACATCGCGTTGATTGATACCGATGCGGAAAAGCTGAAATACGCAGCTGATCATTTTGATATTGCCACAATTAGAGGGAATTCAATTTCGTACACGGTTCTTGATGAGGCTGGTGTGAACAAAGCCGATTTGGTTATTTCGGCAACCAACTCTGAAGAAACCAATATTTCTACTTGCATTATTGCAAAGCACCTTGGAGCTAAACGAACCATTGCTCGGGTTAGAAACACCGAGTTTTTACTCAAGCGCGAGAAGCTAGACCTCGAAAAACTGGGCATTGACGAGATTATTAGCACCGAAACGCTAGCTGCTCGGGAGATTAAGCGCCTGCTTAAGGATGTGGCTTTTACGGATTCATTTGAGTTTGATAGAGGACTTCTAAATATGGTTGGTATTTCCATCGAAGAGGAAAGTCCGATGGCTGGCAAAACGGTATCCGAAGCTTCATATCTCAACCCAGAAAATAATTTTCTCACGGTTGCCATTTTACGGAATAACGAGACGATTATTCCGCGCGGAGACGTTCATTTTCACATAGGAGATCACGTGTATTTTATTGCACAAAAAAGCGCGATGGACCACATTTTGAAGCTCTCTGGGAAGGAACGTAAGCGTATTAAAAACATTATGATTCTAGGTGGTAATGAGGTTGGAATGCACACCGCCAAAAAGCTCAGCCTTAAGTTTAACGTAAAGCTTATTGAAGCTGACAAAGAGCGTTGTTTCCAGTTGGCAGACGAACTTCGTGGAACGTTGGTAATTCATGGTAATGGCAGTGATGTTGAACTTCTTGAAGAAGAGGGCATCGACCAAATGGATGCCTTTATTGCCGTTACCGAAAACTCGGAAACCAACATTATTTCCTGTTTAGTTGCTAAAAATCACAAGGTTAAAAAGACTATTGCGTTGGTTGAGAATATGGATTACATCCACCTTTCTCAGAATATTGGTGTTGACACCATGATTAACAAAAAGCTGATTGCCGCCAACTTCATTTTCCGACATATTAGGAAAGGCGAAGTGGTTACGCTTACTAGTTTGCATGGCGTTGATGCAGAGGTTGTTGAGTTTGAAGTTCATGCCAGTTCACCGGTTGTGGGCAAGGTTTTGAAAGGCATTAATTTTCCGAAAGCGGCAATTGTTGGTGGCGTAATTAGAAAGGGTAAAAGTTTTACTCCAAACGGAGATTTTGTGTTTGAACCAATGGACCACGTTGTAGTTGTTGCACAACCAGAATGCATCCACAAAGTGGAAAGCT
>JBMYXX010000105.1:0-8914 GCA_049608805.1 Flavobacteriales bacterium
ATCGTAGGTAAATGTGCTCCCATCAGCCTCAACATAATTGTTTAGCAAAACGGCCGGAGTTTGACGGTTTCCGTTTACCCAGTAGTTAGCAAACGTGCAATGGTAAAAATCATAAGTTCCACCACGGGTAAGAGCCGCAGAATACTGGCCTGCGCTACCGAAAACACAGTTGTAAGCTTTAATTGTCGATTCAAAAGACAACATGCCAACACCAGCCATATTTTCAATTATGGTGTTAGTCATAACCAAGTTAGGGTTTGAATTCGCTGCTAAAGAATCGACTCTAACACCAATGTTTCCGTTCTTAATTACAGCACCATGAATCTCGTTATTCAAACTTCCGGCATAAAGCCAAATCGAATTCCACTCGCCAGCTTGATCTTCATAAAAATCTTCTAATCGGTCGCTGGTAAAGTTTACAGGATTAAGCGGTGTTCCGTTTACGATTAGCGTTCCGCCTTCATCCACAATAATCCCAGAATTCTTATGACTATATACGTTAGTTCCAGCTTCAATTGTTAGCGTGCAGCCGCCCGGAACAACGGCCCAGCCATAAATTACGTGAGGTTCGGCTGGTGTCCACGTAACATCACAATCTAAGAATGTATAAGGACCAATTGGATTGTCGAAAACGGTTGGAAATGTGAAATCTGCGTCCCAACCGAAAGCCGCTAAATCCACATCTTGAATAATTCCGTTAGTGTTAAAGATTACGCTATCTGTTATAATGGCTGGTTGCGCCAAATTGTTTGGGTCTAGCGTTACATCAACAAAAACAAACAGAGAATCCTTTCCCGGAATAGAAACGTTGCTAAAAGCAATTCCTGGAACGCCATCTAGGTTCATTCTATACTTAGATTGATTTCCGCCTGCAAGCATAATGGATGAGATATTTACCTCGTCATTGCTTGGGTTGTAAATCTTAAACTGTCTTGTGGCAGAGCCGATGGTTGTGAAAACCGTATCGAATAAAACGGTGTCTTCCGAGAATGTGAGAACCCCATCTGAATTAATAATGTCTTTTTTACAGCCATTGGTAAAAATGGCAGCAAGTACTAAGAAAGGGAGAGTCCAAGCGAGGGATTTCATGGGCGGCAAATATACTTAATGGCCGTAGTACGCACAGATTAATGTTAAATTGTGTGTTTCATAAAAGAAGGTTTTGTTTATCTTTGCGCTCCGATTCGAGAAAAGAAGAAAAATGAAAGAAGGAATTCACCCAGAAGATTACAGATATGTTGTGTTTAAAGACATGTCTAACGATCATTCATTCAGAACTAGATCTTGCGCTCCAGCAAAGGAGACAGTAAAGTGGGAAGATGGAGAAGAGTATCCATTAATTAAGTTGGAAATTTCTAACACATCTCATCCTTTCTACACAGGAAAGATGAAGTTGGTAGATACCGCTGGACGTGTTGATAAGTTCCGCAACAGATATAAAACTCACAGAGCTTCTCAGGTTAAGCCAGAGGAAACTGAGGAAGAAGGATAATTTATCCGAACCTATATTGAAGCCCCGTACATTTTTATGTACGGGGCTTTTTAATTTAGCGCTACATGAACTACATATTATTTGACGATTCTAGGGAGAACTTACTTCCGCTAACATTTACCCGACCAGTTTGCGATTTGCGCATTGGCATTTTAACGCTGCGCGAAAAGTGGGAGAAGCACTTGAATGTTGGAACAAGTACGCTAACCGAGGATTATCTAAGCGCTAAGTATCCTTGCGTTACTGGTGATGTTAATCTTTTCATAAACGGAGGTGTTTGTCCAACCTCTGAGTTAGTACAGGAAATATCAAACTTGAAGCCTGGTGAACGCCTCATTAAGGGCGAGAAGTTACTTGCCGCTTGCACTTCAGATTCTTCTACTGAGCTTGATTTATCAGTTTTAGAAGGAAAAGAGTTTGCCGGTGAGTTGATTACAGTTGAGCATCCTTGGGATATTTTTTCCAAGAATGGAGATGCGTTAAAAGCCGATTTTCAATTGCTTACGGAAGGCCGTAAAAGCGAGCCTTTATCTGCATCGGTTACAGTAATTGGCGATGGCGAGGTTTTTTTAGAAGAAGGAGCAAAAGCAGAAGCCGGCATTTTCAATACATCCAACGGTCCAATTTATTTGGGGAAAAACACGGAAGTAATGGAGGGCAGCGTTATTAGAGGGCCATTTGCTTTGTGCGAAGGAAGTCAAGTTAAGCTGAGTACAAAGGTTTACGGGCCAACTACCGTAGGCCCGCATAGCCGTATTGGTGGAGAGGTGAACAACAGCGTAATTATCGGTTATTCCAATAAGGGACATGATGGCTTTTTGGGGAATTCCGTGCTTGGAGAATGGTGTAATCTTGGAGCAGATACTAACAACTCTAACCTCAAGAATAATTATGATGAAGTAAGAGTTTGGAGTTATGGCCAAGGCCGATTTGCCAAAACAGGGCTTCAGTTCTGCGGGTTAATTATGGGAGACCATTCTAAATCTGGAATAAACACCATGTTCAATACAGGTACCGTTGTAGGCGTGAGTACAAACGTTTTTGGCTCAGGGTTTCCAAGAACTTTTATTCCATCTTTTAACTGGGGAGGAGCTGCTGGATTTACCGAATACAACCCGCAAAAAGCGTTTGCTACAGCGGAGCGCGTAATGAAAAGGCGTGGCAAAGAGTTTGATGAAAAGGAAAAAGCAATCCTTTCGTCAGTATTTGAACTGACAAAGGGGAGCCGTTCCTGACCTTTTGGCCGATTTTCGGCAATTTAAAACTTCGGCACATTCGTTGACAATTCGGGCTAGGCGAACGATTTAGTTTTGCCCGTCTAAACCCCAAGACTATGAATGACCCCTTGAAAGATATCGTGAGTTTCTCGAATTTGTTGGATGATGAGTCGGAGTTCATTCCGTTAATGTCTCCCGAAGACGAGGAGACCATGAACACTGAAGAAATTCCTGAGTTAGTTGGAATTCTTCCGCTAAGAAATACAGTACTTTTTCCTGGAGTTGTTATTCCTATCACAATAGGCCGAGACAAGTCTATTAAACTGGTTAAGGAAGCATATAACAGCACAAAAGTCATGGGCGTTTTGGCACAGAAAGACGTAGCTGTAGAAGACCCACAGCCAGAGGATATGAATGCCATTGGTACAGTTGCCAAGATTATCAAGATGCTTCAAATGCCTGATGGTAGTACCACGGTTATAATACAAGGTAAAAGGCGTTTTCAAGTAAGAGAAATGGTTGAGGTTGAGCCTTACTTTAAAGCCAGCATAGAGTCTTTTGATGAGATTAAACCAGCTCGAAAAACTAAGGAGTTTAAGGCGCTTGTAGCATCGCTAAAGGACTTGGCGTTGAACATTATTCGTCAGTCTCCAAATATCCCTTCTGAGAGTGAATTTGCCTTAAAGAACATCGAAAGTCCTTCGTTCTTAATCAATTTCATTTCATCTAACATGGATGCTTCTGTAGAGGAGAAGCAGAAGATGCTAGAGGTTGCAGATTTGAAAGAACGTGCCGTGATGGTGCTGGAGCATTTGACCAAAAATCTTCAAATGCTTGAGCTGAAAAACGATATTCAGTCTAAGGTTAAGGTTGATATAGATAAGCAGCAAAGAGAGTATTTCTTGAATCAGCAAATGAAGCAAATTCAAGAGGAACTTGGAGGTAATTCACTTGATCAAGAAGTGGATGAGATGCGGAAGAAAGCATCTACCAAAAAGTGGGGTAAGAAGGTGGGCGATCATTTTCAGAAAGAACTTGATAAACTCGGTAGAATGAACCCAAGTTCAGGGGAATATTCTGTGCAAATGAACTACCTAGATGTTCTTTTAGATTTGCCTTGGGGCGAATTTTCTAAGGATAATTTCGATTTATCAAGAGCCCAGAAGGTGCTTGACAAAGACCATTTTGGTCTTAAAAAAGTTAAAGAGAGAATCTTAGAACACCTGGCAGTTTTGAAACTAAAAGGAGATTTGAAGGCACCAATCTTGTGCCTAGTTGGACCTCCGGGAGTTGGTAAAACCAGCCTTGGAAAGTCTATTGCAGAAGCAATTGGAAGAAGTTATGTACGTGTTTCTCTTGGTGGATTAAAGGACGAATCTGAGATTCGTGGGCACCGCAAGACGTACATAGGAGCTATGCCTGGGCGTATCATCCAAAACATCAAAAAGACCAAGTCTTCTAACCCAGTTTTTGTGTTAGATGAGATAGATAAGGTTGGTTCCGATTTTCATGGAGACCCATCTTCGGCTTTGCTTGAGGTGCTAGACCCAGAGCAAAATGGAGCGTTCTACGATAACTACTTGGAGACAGAATATGATTTGTCCAAAGTAATGTTCATCGCCACGGCTAACAGCCTAAGTTCAATTCAGCCTGCTCTGCGAGATAGATTGGAAATCATTCACGTAAGTGGATATACGATAGAAGAGAAATTAGAAATTGCAAAGCGACATTTAGTCCCTAAGCAGATTGAAGAACACGGACTCAAAAAATCTCAGGTAAAGCTTAACAAGCAAGCACTTGAGAAGGTAGTAGAAGAATACACTAGAGAAAGTGGTGTTCGTGGTTTAGAGAAAACGATTGCAAAATTGGTAAGAAACAGAGCCATGTTTGTGGCAATGGAACAGCCAAAAGATGTAAATATTTCTACGGAAGCAGTTGAAGAAATTCTTGGCCCGCCAAAAGTTCAGAAAGACCGATACACTGATAATGATTTTGCTGGAGTTGTAACAGGTTTAGCTTGGACATCGGTTGGAGGAGATATTCTCTTTATTGAGTCTAGTTTGAGTAGAGGTAAAGGCAAATTGACCCTTACAGGAAACTTGGGCGATGTAATGAAAGAATCTGCTGTAATTGCCTTGGAGTACCTTAAGTCTCATGCTGATAAACTGGGTTTAAAACCTGAAATTTTCGAGAGTTGGAATCTTCATATTCATGTTCCTGAAGGGGCAACACCTAAGGATGGACCATCTGCAGGTATTACCATTTTTACAGCGCTAGCATCACTCTATACACAACGAAAAGTGAAAGAGAGACTTGCTATGACGGGTGAGATTACATTGCGTGGAAAGGTGCTGCCAGTTGGAGGAATTAAGGAGAAAATCTTAGCGGCTAAGCGCGCTAGAATCAAAGAAATTGTTCTTTGTGCCGATAACCGAAAAGATGTTGAAGAAATAGAAGTGGATTACCTTAAAGGTTTAACCTTTCACTATGTAAAGAACATGGATGAGGTGATGGAACAAGCTTTACTTAAACAGAAAGTAAAGAATCCGCTTAAGCTTAACTAGGTTCAGGTTTGTAGTCGATAGCTCCTTTGGTAATCAATAATTGGCCTGACAAGTACAGCGTCATGTTTGCAGCTGCTAGAAATTTGAAAGTTTCAGAAAATGGTTCTGGCTTAATTGCGAATAGATTGGTTGCAAGAACGCAGTCTGAAAGAATGAACAGTACCGCGCCAGCAAACATCCACCTAAATGAGGTTGTGTTCACATGGCCATAGCGCCAAACTGAGAACATTCCCATTACGGTAATTACGGTTGTATAAGCCAGAACGGGTACAAACAACTCTGCGGGTATTCCTGGCCTGATATACATGAAGAAAGGACCTGTTATTAGTATGAATGGAACGGAAAACAAAGCGGCTTTTTTATAATTGAAGGAAGCAAGTGACGACTTAATATTTCGGTAAAAGCCAATAGAATAGCCTAAATGAGCAATGAGGAAACTTCCAAGTCCTACGATAAAGAAAATGCCTGTTTTGTTAATCATTAAGGCGATGTCTCCAATCCAAGAAAAGAATAAGCCAAGAGTAATCAGCTTAGAAAAAGTGCTGTGTTTCCCTTTTAGTTGTTGCTGATAAAAAATCATCAGCAACGCTAAAAACATTGGTTTTGTAATATGATGCAGAAGCTGATTTTCGAGGAAAGTACTGCTGAAAAACAGCAGCATTAAAACCAAATAGAGTCCAGAGAACTTTCTAAACGAGCTGAACATTCCCATTTTTTCGTAGGTATTTCACAACGCGGCTAAACCAGAAAAAGTTAATCAGTGTAAACAGTCCAACTCCTTGCATTATATATTCAAAATGAGGGTGTTCCCAAAAGAGTAATGCAATGGGTAAAGCAGCAAAGATGCGCGCGTATTCGGCCGGAATAATCCATTTGCTGTTTTCCATTAATCCGCCAGAAACAGCTAACGTAAATAGGAGGTAAGCCATGGTAGAATAAAGTGGAATATCGGTTAAGTCATCCTTCAATAGTAAAACTGCGCTAGACAGCGACAAGCAGATTGCAAACACAAAAAACACGTAGCTGTGGTGAGATTTTAATCCATCATTTTCAAACTTGGCATACGCTGATTTATCTATTTCTGGAGGCGCTTGAAAGCCACCAAGGTATTCTGGCTGCCAACCAGGAGGTTTTAGGAATACTCTAATTTTGTCAAACCCCGATGACTTTTTGGCAACATCCCAAAGCTCTAACCAATAGTGAATGTTTGCCCAAACCGGACTCCAGCTTGAAAGCGGTTTTGTAATGCCATAAACTGGCTCTTCCTCTTCCTGCTTAAATGTGCCGAACATTTTGTCCCAAATGATTAGACTCCCAGCGTGGTTTTTGTCTATGTATTTTGGGTTGCTTCCGTGATGAACGCGATGGTGGGATGGGGTATTGAAAATCCATTCTAACGGCCCCATTCGTTTAATGGTTGTTGTATGAATCCAGAATTGATAGAGTGTGTTAAATGCCATTACCGGAAAGGCAATTTTCGGGTCGAACCCTATGAACGCAAGCGGTAAGTAGAACGTCCAAGAGAACCATCCTTGGAACCAGCTCTGCCGTAATGCAACAGAAAGGTTGTAGTCTTCACTTTGATGATGAACGATATGTGCTGCCCACAAGAAGTTGATTTGATGGCTGGCTCTGTGAAACCAGTAGTAGAAAAAATCGACTCCAAGAATTAAGATAAGAAGGTTTAGCGTGTTCTTTTCGAGTTCAAAAAGACGAGCATGTTCGTATATAAAGAGGTAGCCAAAGCCAAGAATAACTTTCATAGCTATTCCAATCGTTTGCTGTCCTATGCCCAAATTTATATTGGTAAGTGCATCATTAAAACGATAGAGCTTCCGTTTTTTTACCAATCCAATAACCAACTCTAATCCGATGAGGATAAAGAAGATGGGAATTGATAGCGATATGTAGCTGAACTTCATTAGGTTAAAATTGGTCAAAAAATTAGGGGCACTAGGCCCCTAACTCAAATATTAATATGATCATGGAGAAATTACTCAGCTTTTTCGCCTTGCATTTCCTCTTGGCGCTTCAATGCATCCTCAATTTTAATTTCCACATTATTCATTCTAGCAGTCACCTGTGGATTCTTAACACCTAAGTCAATTACACGCTTTTTTAAAGCTTCCGCTTCTTCAAAAGTGGTGAACTCACCAATTGTGTAGATTTTAAGACCTCCTTCGGTTGTCTTCATTACTACTCCGTACTTAGCAATTAGTTTAGAGAGACGGTCTAACTCAATTCTAAGTCGGTATTCTTTTATTTCAACACCGTAATTAAGTACGTCAACATCTTCAAAATCTAGAGAAACTCCTTTTGGTTGGTTTTTCGCTGCTTCAAAACCAACTACACCTAGGTCTATTCCAACATCAGGAATTGCATCTTGATTAACGCCAAATGCTTCGTCAATTCCTTTGTCGATTAACTCATTTTGCTTTTTCTCAGCATCTTCAAATGTATTGAAAGAGCCAAGTGTAAATACAGAAATAGAGTCGTTGACTTTGTGTTCTTCAAGGCCTTCCATTCTAGCCAAACTCATTTTAATTTGAGTTGGAATGTCATAGTTGGTGTAAGTTCCAACGTGAACGGTGTATTTAGAATCGGCTCCTTTTTTCTGAGAGAACAACCAGTCTTGGGAAAGGTTTGAACGCTTTAACGAAACAGTGTCTGAACCAAACGACTTGTAAATTTCTTTGTAGCTAATTGCTACTCCATTAGGGTCAACAATTCGTCCCTCCGTGGTTTTTAATTCTTTATCACGGTAATCAGGGATTCCATCATTATCTCCATCCTCTGGACATCCGTTTTTGTCAACAGTTAATCCAGCTGGTGTTCCTTCGCATCTATCTTTAAAATCGGAAACTCCATCACCATCGCTATCTTCTTCAATAATTTCTCCTAGACCGGCATACTGAGCACCAGGCTCATCAACTTCTGGAGCTTTCTTTTTGAATGGATCAAAGCGGAATATTAAGGAAAGTGAAGTGTAAAGGAATCCATCATTGTCAACAAGAGGGTTACCTGTATCGTCCTTTTTGCGGGTTGAAAACAAATCTGAAGAATTGTTACCATCCATTGCATCTGTGGTGGTAAAGTAGTAGTGCGCACCTAACCTAATGCTGAGATGGCGATTGGCATTAAAATCTATACCTCCACCAAGAGGAATACTAACGGCCTTAACGGGAGAGTTAGTGAATTGAGTTTCATACTCAAAATCTCGAGATATAATGGATCGTGATCCAACGTCAGGAGAACTAGGGTCGGTGTCAAAGATTTGCCCATCAGAATAGTAATATTGTGTACCATCTTCTAATTGCAAGTCAGTATAGACTTTGTAATCAGAATAGCTTACTCCCAATGAGATAAAAGGTCTAATTCCTTTAATATCTCTAAAGAAATTATTGAAGTTGTAAACCAAATTAACTCCAGCGGTAAAAACTTTCGCTTCAAAATTTTGAGGTAAGTCATGGTTAGTTTGGCTTTGATTCCAAGCTATTGACCCCATTATGAAGTTTGCATTAATGTCTAGCCAATTGGTAACATTTCCGCCAATACCAAAATTGTACCCTGCTCTTGAACCAATTCTGTGAACAGTGGTTGGCGTTTTGTCCCTAATGTCCCCGAAGTAGTTCATGAGGCCA
>JBMYXX010000106.1:0-8899 GCA_049608805.1 Flavobacteriales bacterium
TGAATTTCTTGATAAACGCATTGTAACTGTACGGAATTGGCGTTTTCTTAATCCGCTCGCAAGCACCAATAATATCAGTTAGAGCCTTGAACTCATTATCAATCACAATCAACTGATTATCAGTAATTATTTCCTCATCTTTTAGCTTCATAATTTCAGCGTAAAGCGACTTAGCAATACCGTTTGCCACATGTTCCTTTTCTAAATGAGTGGCCTTATCAAAGCTTGGATGTTCCTCTAACTCTTCAGGCTTCACACCATTTCGTAAATGCTCTTTCATTGCAAAAACATAGTTGGTTATAAGAACCCGGAAAAGCTGTCTTCTATTTTGGTCTGAAATTGGAACCTTCACGCTCAATTTGATGGCCAAATTCCTTGTGTTGTTAACCAACGCGCCCCATTGTTTTCGGCCTTCCCACCATCTATCGTAAGCGGTATTTGTTCTAAATACGAGCAACAAAGAAATCACAAAACCAACCAAAGAGTGGAACGCCATTGTGTGTTTGTACTTGTTATTCAGCACCTCAATTTCTAGGTAACAATAGCCGAATGTTAGCAGCGCCAACACAACCATTGTGGGAAAGAGTTTTCTAACCGTTCCGTACTTATGAATTTTGAATATTAAGCTGAACCAGCTCTTTGGGTTGTAATCTACCATGGGTTATTTCTTTAGAGTATTTGCGACAAATTCGGATAAATGCCCAGCGTATTCTGGCATTAGCGCAGCACAATAATGTGGAAGGTTCATCAAATAAAATTCTTTTCCTGATATCGTTTTCACTGTCTGAATATTGAATTTCCCTCCATAAACCCGAACCGCCATTTCGTGTTCGGCACCATCCATAAACTGATGTAACGAACGAAGCTTTCCATCCTTACCGGCTTTCACTTCTACAGGAATTAAATCAACGCCATGTGCCAATACCATATCTACTTCCGCGCTACTATTTACTTTTTCCCGAACCCAGAAATTCGGCTTAAATAGCGGGTCGGTTTTGGATGTAAGAAACTCCTGCATAACCAAATGCTCCATGAGCCGACCTTGATGAACTGGATATAGGTCTTTCAGCAATACCATTTCTTGTTGCACCCCAGAAATATGATTGAACATACCTGTGTCTAGCACTTGTAACTTCGGAGATCGCTTTAGATTGGGTATTTGAGGCAAATAAAAACCCGTTACGGGATGTACTAACTGTAGCACCATTGCTTGTTCCAGGGCACGAAAAGCTTCACCCATATCACGCGAGCCATAATTAGAATTTCCAAACCCTTGAAACTTAATACGGGTTCCTGCCTCTAGAAATGCCGTATTAATTACATGACGAATAATCTGTCGCTGGGTATCATTCTTCGCGTATTTCTCAACATCTTCTACATAGCCTTGCAGCAGCGATGCGTATAATTTTGAAACCTTGGTCAGGTCTCGGTTCTTTGCGTAGCTAGCAACAACTTCAGGCATTCCACCAATCATGGCGTAAATGTGAAAAAGCCGCATCAACTCCTGATGAGCGTAACTCGGAACAGGAATGGTTTCCAGCGCTTTTTGCGCTTGCTCTTCTCCCATTGCGCCTAAGAACTCAGAAAAACTGACGGGTCGCATTATCATATACTCCACCCGACCTACAGGAAAACTCCGCTCCACGTCAAAAAGCGTTTCAAGCAACGAGCCTGCTGCAATGACTTTCAGGTTTGGGTAATCTTCGTACAAATAGCGTAATACGGGAAATGCATTAGGCTCCGCCTGAATTTCATCAATGAACAACAGCGTTTCCGATGTTTTATTCTGGTCTTTCTTGGCTTGAAAAAATATAGCATTGACCAATTCACTGATCGGGCGGTTCTCGGTAAACAAGCCCTTGTGCTCTGGCCGTTCTAAATTGAGATGGATGAATTGCTTGAATGTGTTGCCGAATTGAATGACGACAGATGTCTTGCCTACCTGACGAGCACCGCGCAAAACCAACGGTTTTCGGGTTTCCGAATCTGCCCAAGACTGTAATTTATATTGAATTCTGCGTTTATACACATGACAAATGTAACATTTACAGGGTTAATTATCAGTATTCTTGTAAAGAAAACAGGGTTAATTTATTAAATATTTGTAACATTTACAGGGTAAAATTTAGCGATTCACGTACTATTTACAGGGTAATTTCGGATATACACATAAAAAACGGGCGACCAAAGCCGCCCGTTTTCTACCCGTTTGGGCTTGATTCATCAAGCCTCTACTTATTCTCTGCTTTAAGTTTGTTCAAAGCAGAACCAGCCTTAAACCAATCAATCTGTGCTTGATTATAAGTGTGATTTGCTAGAATCAAATCTTTAGAACCATCCGCATGAACCACTTCAATTGTCAATTGCTCGCCAGGTGCAAAATCCGTTAAATCAACGAAGTTGAATGTATCGTCTTCTTTAATCTTGTCATAATCTGCTTCGTTGGCGAAAGTCAACCCAAGCATTCCTTGCTTTTTGAGGTTGGTTTCGTGAATACGCGCAAATGATTTTACAAGAACCGCAATCACGCCCAAGTGGCGCGGTTGCATTGCCGCGTGCTCTCTGGATGAACCTTCTCCGTAGTTGCTGTCACCAACAACAATGGAAGGAATGCCTGCCGCTTTGTACGCTCTCGCTACCGCTGGAACTTCTCCAACCGAGCCATCAAGTTGATTTTTAACCGCATTTGTCGCTCCGCCAAAGGCGTTTACAGCGCCTGTCAATGTGTTGTTTGAGATATTATCGAGATGACCTCTGTAACGCAACCAAGGGCCAGCCATCGAAATATGGTCGGTGGTGCATTTTCCATGCGCCTTAATCAGCAGTTTTGCTCCCGTTATGTTCTTTCCATCCCAAGGAGAAAACCCTTCCAACAACTGAATCCTTTCACTTTCTGGATTCACTTTTACCTCGATTCCGCTTCCGTCTTCGGCTGGTTCTAAGTAACCGTTGTCCTCAACATCAAAGCCTTTTGGTGGCAATTCCCAACCTGTCGGCTCATCCAATTTCACTTGCTCGCCTTTATCGTTGGTAAGCGTGTCTGTAATCGGATTGAAAGTCAAATCCCCAGCTATCGCGATAGCAGCGACCATTTCTGGCGAAGTCACAAACGCATGCGTGTTTGGATTACCATCTGCGCGCTTGCTGAAGTTCCTGTTGAACGAATGAACGATGGAATTCTTCGGAGCATTCTTCGGGTCTTTGTACCGACCCCATTGACCGATACATGGTCCGCAAGCGTTGGTAAAAATGGTAGCTCCAAGCTTGTTGAAAGTCTCAATAAAGCCATCTCTTTCAATCGTAAAACGAACTTGTTCAGAACCTGGGTTGATTCCAAATTCAGATTTAGGCTTCAGTCCTTTTGCGAGCGCATCTTCTGCAATGGAACATGCTCTAGAAATGTCCTCGTAAGACGAATTTGTACACGAACCAATCAATCCCCACTCAATATCTGTTGGCCAATCGTTAGCTGGCGCTTTGTCTTTCATCTCGGCAACTGGCGTAGCCAAATCTGGCGTAAACGGTCCGTTGATGTGCGGGGAAAGCGTAGATAAATCAATCTCAATTACTTGATCGAAATACTGCTCTGGATTGGCGTAAACCTCCGTATCTCCCGTTAAGTGTTCCTTAATTCCGTTAGCCAAATCGGCAACCTCCGCTCGGCCAGTAGCTTTCAAGTAACGCTCCATGCTTTCGTCATATCCGAAAGTTGAAGTGGTTGCGCCAATCTCAGCGCCCATGTTACAAATGGTTCCTTTTCCAGTACACGACATGCTTTTGGCACCTTCTCCGAAGTATTCGACAATAGCACCAGTTCCACCTTTGACGGTCAGAATACCTGCTACTTTCAGGATGACATCCTTAGGTGATGTCCAGCCATTGAGTTTACCCGTCAGTTTCACGCCAATGAGCTTCGGGAATTTCAACTCCCAAGGCATTCCTGCCATTACATCAACCGCATCGGCACCACCAACTCCAATGGCTACCATTCCCAAACCGCCAGCATTTACGGTGTGGCTATCGGTTCCAATCATCATTCCACCAGGGAATGCGTAATTCTCCAACACCACTTGGTGGATGATTCCTGCTCCCGGTTTCCAAAAACCGATGCCGTATTTATCTGAAACACTCTCCAAGAAATTGAAAACCTCAGAGCTTTTGTTCATGGCTTCTTGCAAATCGGCAGTTGCACCCATTCGTGCTTGAATCAAGTGATCGCAATGCACGGTAGATGGAACCGCGACCTTCTTCTTGCCTGCTTGCATGAATTGCAGCAACGCCATTTGAGCGGTTGCATCTTGCATCGCCACGCGGTCTGGGTCAAAATCTACATACGTTTTTCCTCTTTCGTGAGCCGTTGTGGCTTCGCCATCCCACAAGTGGGTGTAGAGAATTTTCTCCGATAACGTAAGCGGTTTACCAACTGCTTTTCTTGCTGCCGCGATACGCTCTGGAAACCGAGCGTACACTTCCTTAATCATATCTAAATCGAATGCTGCCATGTTTTTTGTCGTTTGCTGTAATGTATAAATGCTTGGCGGAAATGCAAATTCTGCCCTACGATATTACAACAAGCGAAGGCCGTTGTTGTTTACCAAAACTGGGTTCAACACAATTAGGAAAAACACTTTTCAGCCACAGATGCACAGATTTTCACAGAGGGTTTCACAGAAATAATTCTACCCGCTTCTGTTTATGAGAATAATTCATGAAAAACGGCACAAAAAAACCGAGCTATGCACTCGGTGTTAGAATCAACCTTCGATAATACACTAGATCTTATTATTTCATCTCATCAAGGTAATGATATAGAAACCGAGGCATTTCTCTCATTTGCATATGAACATCCTTCCTCATACCAAACATATCCCTTATCATCGGGTGTTCAGTTGTGAATTCAACAAGTCGTCTGAACTCATCAACCGCTTGTTGCTTCTTGGTTTTCGTTGAACCAGATTTCATCAGGACAAGTAACTCTCGACCCGCATCATAAATCCAAGGGAAGTCATTCTTATATAGACTTAGCCCGACCAGAAAACCAAAATATTTGTTCCCTGGATCAGGACCAAAATGAAGTAATTCTTCGAGCATCATTGGGTGAAAGCGCTTACGAAGCCGCCTGTTGCCAAACTCCGTAGAATCCTTCAACATATCCCGTTGATCCAACAACATACTTCTCATGTTGTCAATCTGCTCGACAACCTTAGAATCAGGACTCCTCAATAACTTTTGGTTACTCCTAGCAAGCTCTAAGACCTCCTCCAAAATTTCAGAAGTATAATCCGTGGTTTCAACAACAGTTGATTCAGACTCGCTCTCGGTTTCCTTAAGCTTGTTCAAGTCTTCCTCTAATTTTGGATACCACACTTCCAAAGCCTGGTCTAATCGAGCTTCAGGTATTGAGCCTTCTCCGCAAGCCCTGTTGATTGTCCGAACTAATTTTTGAATGTCATCCTTGGCAAAAATGGTCGATTGAAACTGCAGTATCGGCCCATCAACCTCTGACCGTTTGATGTCAAAAAGAAACGGACTGACAAATGACTTATCCATTGTTTTTGAAAGCGCTCCCGCTTCAAAAGAAAGCCACGGTGCTTCAAGATTGTCCTTTGTGACACATAGAATTCCAAACGTAGAATCTTCTAATTCTTTGGCAATATCAGAACTCCATCTTGCACCTTTGTCAATGTCTTCCGAAGAAACGTATGGTTCAATAGATTGAATAACATTCGGAAGCCACTCGCGATAAACTAGAGCAACTTTGTGGCTCTTGTTTCCTGACCAACTAATAAAAACCTTCATTTCGTCTGTGTCTTCCGATTTAACGGTTATCAAGTTTAAGCAAGAACCAAATCCTTCTTAGAAGGCTTGAATTTGGTCAGCACAATACCTTTTACGGCTTGCTCATACTCATCCATTGTTGGTGTTCTTCCTAGGAAAGTAGAGAGCACAACAACTGGAGTTGAGGATAGTAATGACTCACCTTTCTTCTCGTTGGAGTCTTTTACAACTCGACCTTGGAATAAACGCGTTGAGGTAGCCATAACCGTGTCTCCTGGCTCGGCCTTTTCTTGGTTACCCATGCACAGGTTGCAACCTGGTCGCTCTAGGTACAATTTGTTCTCGTACTTCGTTCTAGCTGCGGCTTTCGGGTTTGTGTCATCGAATACGAAACCAGCATACTTGGTAAGGATTTCCCAGTCGCCTTCTGCTTTCAACTCATCAACGATATTGTAAGTTGGAGGAGCAACAACCAATGGAGCCGCAAATTCAACTTTTCCGTGTAACGCCTCGAAGTTCTTGAGCATTTGAGCCAAGATTTTCATATCTCCTTTGTGAACCATGCAAGACCCAACGAAACCCAGATCAACCTGCTTGTTACCACCGTAGAAAGATAACGGGCGGATTACATCGTGCGTGTAACGCTTGGAAACATCTTCGTTGTTCACATCTGGATCAGCGATCATCGGTTCAGCCATCTCGTCCAAGTCAATGACAACGTCAGCGTAATACTTCGCGCTTGCATCTGGTTTCAACGTTGGGTTAGCTCCAGACTTGATTTCAGCAATTCTGTTGTTAGCCTTATCGACCAATCCTTTCAGCACTTGCTTCTCATTGTCCATTCCCTTATCAATCATGATCTGGATACGACCTTTCGCAATCTCCAATGATTCAATCAACGTTTCATCTTCCGAAATACAGATAGAAGCTTTCGCTTTCATCTCAGCTGTCCAATCGGTAAACGTGAATGCTTGGTCAGCAGTCAATGTTCCAATGTGAACTTCAATCACACGTCCTTGGAAAACGTTCTCTCCGCCAAACTGCTTCAGCATTTGCTGTTGCGTAGCATGAACCACATCTCGGAAGTCCATGTAGCTTCTCATTTCTCCTTTGAAAGTCACTTTCACGGACGCTGGAATTGGCATGGTAGCCTCGCCAGTTGCCAATGCTAATGCAACTGTTCCAGAATCGGCTCCAAACGCGACACCTTTCGACATTCTTGTGTGCGAATCGCCACCAATAATGATGTCCCAATCGCTAACGGTAATATCATTCAATACTTTGTGAATTACATCTGTCATTGCTGGATATTGACCTTTCGGGTCGCGAGCCGTAATCAAACCAAAGTCGTTCATGAATTTCATCAGCCTTGGTATGTTCGCTTTCGACTTATCATCCCAAACTGAAGCGGTGTGGCAACCTGATTGGTAAGCTCCGTCAACAATTGGAGAGATGACCGTTGCGGCCATCATTTCTAATTCCTGTGAGGTCATTAAACCAGTAGTATCCTGTGAACCTACAATGTTGACCTCAACACGAACATCAGAACCTGTATGCAAGGTTTTTCCTGGAGTTGTTCCAACGGCATTTTTGTTGAAAATCTTCTCAACAGCAGTTAGACCTTGACCTTCAATTGAAATCTCTTTAGAAGCTGCGTAAACCTGAGGAACATCAATTCCCAACGTCTTGGCTGCAAACGTTTGCAGTTTCTTTCCGAAAACAACCGCGTAAGAACCACCAGCTTTAATGAACTCCATTTTCTGTGGAGTTAACGCTGCTGAAATATCCTTCAACTCTTTATCTCCGTTGTAAAGCTTTTTCTCTTTTGTGTTAATGGTAAGAACGGTTCCCGTTTCTACAGAATATTCTTGCTTTAGAACTGGTTCACCGTCTTCGTCAACAACTGTGTTTCCGTCAGCGTCTTTTTGCTTCACCCAGTTTTTTAGGTCGATACCGATTCCGCCAGTAACTCCAACCGTAGTTAAGAAGATTGGCGAAATACCGTTTGTACCTGCAATTACTGGAGCAATATTGATGAATGGCACGTACGGACTAGACTCGATTCCTGTCCACAATGCCACGTTATTCACGCCCGACATTCTGGAAGAACCAACTCCCATCGTTCCTTTCTCCGCAACCAACATCACGCGCTTGTCTGGGTGTTTTTCTTTCAACGCCAACAGCTCATTTTGCATGTCTTTGTTGTGCTCAAACAAACATTGACCGTGCAACTCACGGTCTGACCTTGAGTGTGCATCGCCTCCAGGAGAAAGCAAATCGGTTGAAATATCCCCAACTCCTGCAATAAACGTCACGATTTCAATCTCTTCATCAATCTCAGGTAACTGAGTAAAAAATTCCGCCTTGGCATAGCTTTCAATCAACTCCTTCGCGATAGCGTTTCCAGCTTTGAAAGCCGCTTCCAATCGCTCCATATCCGCTTCGTAAAGGAAAACTTGTGTCTTGAGAACCTTTGCGGCTTGCACTGCAATTGAGGCATCATCGCCCAAAGCAAGGTCAAGCAGCACCTCAATAGAAGGGCCGCCTTTCATGTGAGACAATAACTCAAAAGCAAATTCAGTTGAAATTTCTTCAACTGCTTCTTGCCCAAGAATAATCTCTTTCAGGAATTTAGCCTTTACGCCAGCCGCACTTGTTGTTCCGGGTAGCGTATTGTAAATGAAGAAGTTAAGGGAGTCTTTTCGATGCGAATTGTTCTCGTCTTTTATCTGTTCGATAATCTCGCTAAGCAGGTCAGCACCATCAATGGGCTTAGGATGTAATCCTTGCGCTTTTCGTGTTTCAATCTCCTTTAGGTAATCTTCATATAAATTCATGGAAGCAATTTTTCAATGTTTTTATTCAATAATCAACTTGCATTTTACCAATGAACAATTCGGTTTAAAACCCGTTGATTTTCCGAGCGCGAAGATACATATTCGCTAGGCTTTTGTCAAGGCAAATTACGTTTGCAAATAGCTACCTTTCGCACGGTAAAAAACAGCATGGACAAGAAGTATCTGCAACTGATTTTTGAGAATGTAAAAGTGGCTTTTGGCTCCATCAAAAGTCAGTGGCTGCGGGCTATTCTCACCATGCTAATTATTGCCATTGGCATTAC